>JANTGI010000089.1 GCA_024762995.1 Saprospiraceae bacterium
CGGGCAGGCCCGCCTGCATCGGCGGGCAGGTTCAATGCGGTTAATGAGTCAATCACATTACGTTCTCCTCTAATTGTCACACACTCAAAAGATAAAGTCCTCCCCACCCACCAAAAGCAACTTGTTGCGCCCAAAAAAGCAGCTTGCTGCGCCCCAAAGACCAAAAGCGACGAAGGAGCGCCCTAAAGACCAAAAGCGACCGCAGGGAGCGCCCCAAAGACCTCCCCTCCTACACAGCCACCTTCGCCTTAATATGCGGATGCGGATCATACCCAACCAACTCAAAATCTTCAAATCTAAACTGATCAATTTCTGTAACCAGCGGATTAATTTTCATTTGCGGAAGCGGACGTGGTTCGCGGGTCAACTGCAATCGGGCCTGGTCAAAATGATTGTTATACAGATGGACGTCGCCGAACGTATGGACAAAATCCCCATATTCCAAACCCGTCACCTGCGCTATCATCATCGTCAATAAGGCATAAGATGCGATATTGAATGGAACGCCTAAAAAAACATCGGCAGACCGTTGATATAATTGGCATGACAACTTCCCATCGGCTACATAAAACTGAAATAACGCATGGCAAGGATTCAAAGCCATACTTCCCAAATCACACACATTCCAAGAGCTCACAATAATGCGTCGGGAATTGGGATTTGTCTGAATAGTCCGGATGACCTCTGCAATCTGGTCATAAGTCTGCCCGTCTGCTCCTTCCCAACTGCGCCATTGCTTGCCATATACAGGGCCTAAGTCCCCCGATTCATCCGCCCATTCATTCCAAATTCTCACCCCATTTTCCTGAAGGTACTTGACATTAGTATCCCCATTCAAAAACCACAATAATTCGTAAATGATGGATTTTAGATGTAGTTTTTTAGTGGTCAACATCGGGAATCCATCCTGTAGGTCAAACCGCATTTGATAACCAAATACACTTCGCGTACCGGTACCCGTCCGATCTCCCTTATCAGTTCCTTTTTCGATGATGTGAGTAAGTAATTCTTTGTATGCTTGCATCAGTCATAAGTTTTCAAGGGACAAAATTACCTGTTTTTCTGCAAAGTAAAGAAGACCGCTCAAAGATAATTTTCATTTTCGATGATTCTTCGGGGCTAAAATATACAACACCTAGGACGATGCCATCCCCGGTACACCGTTACACCGTTACACCGTTGCGCCGTTGTTCCGTTTTCACTCTTCGGAGCGAAAAATCTTTTCTTGATTATTTATGCTTTCATCGTGGATAGCCGTTATTAGTTTGATTGCAAATGATCGACTCAATCCATTCGCCAAGCCAAGCTCAATAAACCTTTGTACGATTTCCTCCCATCTGGCTTGCTGCAAAATGGTGATGTTGCGCTCTTTCTTAAAATGACCTATTCGCTTGGCCACATTCATCCTTTTTCCAAGTATCGCCAATAAATCGGCATCAATTTCATCAATTTCACCACGTAGTAACTCTAAATTATTTTGTATCAACTCATCATCTTGACGGGATTCGCGCAAAACTAATTGGTCGAGAATTTCATTTAAACGACTCGGGGTAACTTGCTGTTTGGCATCACTCCAAGCTTCGTCCGGATTGGGATGAGATTCCAGCATCACCCCGTCAAAATTTAGATCAATGGCTTTTTGTGCGACTTCATGGAGCATCGTGCGATTGCCACATATATGACTTGGGTCGCATATCATGGGCAAATCCGGATAAGTCACCATCATTTCAATTGGAATTTGCCATTGAGGACGATTGCGGTATTTAGTTTCGCCAAGATACGAAAAGCCCCGATGCACCAGCCCGATTCGGGTAATACCCGCCTTTTTGAACCGTTCTACAGCACCCATCCACAATTTAATGTCGGGATTAATCGGGTTTTTGATGAAAATCGGGATATCCAATCCGGCCACCGCATCCGCAATATCCTGCACCGCAAATGGATTGACCGTTGTGCGTGCGCCAATCCACAACACATCTACTCCCGCCTTAATCGCTTCATACACATGCTGTGGAGTCGCTACCTCGACAGTAATTTTTAGGCCGGTTTCTTCTTTGGCCTTTTTTAGCCACTGGAGTGCTTCTTTACCGATTCCCTCAAAACTACCGGGCATGGTGCGCGGCTTCCAGACCCCCGCACGAAAATAATCTACATGTCCACCTTGAGCCAATGCACGAGCGGTCTCTAATATTTGCTCTTCACTTTCCGCAGAACAAGGGCCGCTGATGACTAATTTTCGACCTTCGAGCTTCAGCCAACTTTTTCTGGTTTTTACTTGTTGATTCATTTTTTTTTTATTTTTCTGTTCACAATTTTTTGGCGAAAGCCGAAAATCAATTTTATCCATTGAGTACCCGTCTAATATCATTAGCCTTAGACATGGCTGATTTGAGTTGCCGGATATCACCGGAATCAATATATCGTTTAAAAGAAACCAAATGTTCAATATACTCCCCCAAAGCATCAGAAAGATGCTCTTTATTGCGGTCAAATATCGGCGCCCAAGTTTCTGGGGAGCTTTTGGCCAGACGCACAGTAGAACCAAAACCCGTTCCCGCCAAATCAAAAATTTGCTGTTCGTCTTGTTCAATATCCAAAACCGTCAAACCCAACATAAAAGAGCTCACATGGGACAGATGAGACACATAGGCCAAGTGTTTGTCATGGGTCTCTGAGTCCATAAACACTGTTTTCATCCCTAGGTCTTCATTCAATTTTTTGATGGTCGCCACCGCCTTGGGGTCGGATAGCTGTATGTCGCACACTAAATTTTTCTTTCCATCAAATAACGTACTAAAGGCCGCTGCGGGTCCTGAAAATTCTGTCCCGGCCAATGGATGACCCGCTACATATCTCCCCCGTTGCGGATGGTGTTTTACGGCCAGCCCAATCTGCTTTTTTGTGGATCCGGTATCTGTCACAACTTGTTGATTATCAATCATATCTAACACTTTGATTAAGGTGGATTCTATATAATTGACCGGGATGGCCAACACACATACTTCCGTATTCTTGACCGCCATTTCAAAGGGTTGAATCTCGGAGACCAGACCCAATTCCAAGGCTTGTTCTTCATGGTCGGGACGGTGGTCCATTCCGATGACATGATGGCCTTTCTCACGGAGACGCATCCCAATCGAACCACCCAACAAGCCTAAACCGATGACAGAAACTTTCATAATTCTATAGATTTAATCCTATCAAAAGCTTGCGCAAAAACAGAAGCCGATGAAGTCAAAGAAATTCTTAAATACCGATTGCCATTACTGCCAAAAATAGTTCCTGGAGTGATAAAGACCTTCGCTTCCGCCAAAATCCTATCCGCTAGGACTTCAGCATTTGGATAGGCATCCGGAATTTTTGCCCAAACAAATAAGCCGACACTTTCTTGAGCATAAGAACAGCCCAAGTAATCAAAAATCTTCCAAGCCTGCGCCCGTCTTTTTTTGTAAATATCATTTTGTTCTTGATACCAGTTTTTATCCAATTTTAATGCCGCAATCGCCGCATGTTGAATCGGTAAATACATCCCGGAATCCATATTTGTCTTAAAGCGCATGACGGCATCGATATAGGCTTTTTGCCCCGTCATCACGCCTACCCGCATCCCCGCCATATTGTGAGATTTACTCAAGCTATTGAGCTCGACGGCGACTTCCTTTGCCCCTGCAATATTAAAAATACTTTGTGGGTTGTCATTTAAAATAAACGAATAGGGATTGTCGTGACAAAGCAAAATCTTCTCAGCTTTCGCAAAATCCACTAATTCCTTTAATCGCTGCGTATCCATCGGAGCTCCGGTCGGCATATGGGGATAATTAATCCACATCATTTTAACTCGCCGCAAAGAGAACATCCGAAGAAAATCCATATCCGGCAACCAATTATTTTTTTCCGAAAGGGGATATTCTAAAACTTTGGCACCGGCTAATTTGGCCGCCGCCTTGTAGGTCGGATAGCCCGGATTAGGCACCAATACTTCATCGCCCGATTCTAAATAAGCCATACTTAAATGCATGATGCCCTCCTTTGAGCCCATCAAAGGCAGGACTTCGGACTCCGGGTCCAACGCCACATGATACATTTGCTCATACCATTTTGCGAAAGCAATGCGTAGGTGGGAAATACCTTTATATGACTGATACTGTGCGGAATATGGCAACCGGCTCATTGTATTTAAGGCATCAATCACCTTCTCGGAAGGATCCAAATCAGGACTACCAATACCCAAATTTAGGACATAATCCCCCTCGGCATTCATCCCGGCAATCTCCCGAAGTTTGCGGGAGAAATAGTACTCCTTCACCTCCCCCAACCTACTTGCTGTACTGATAATCATATACTTTTGCGTTTTTGTAAATTCCTAAAATTTGTAATTCCAAGGTCACCGCCTTTATTTTTGCATAAACTTCCCAAAAGGCTTCCATCCGCTCAAATTCTATGTCCAAATAAAAGTAATACTCCCCTACCTTACCCAACACCGGAAAGGATTGTAATTTACTTAGATTCATCTGTGCTTCCGCCAAAAAATTCATTGCTTGTAGCAATTGCCCAGGTTCGTCTTTCACCCTTAAATAGATGGATGCCTTATTGCCTTCCATCAAAGACGCATCATGCCCTCTGCCCTTGTCTATCAAAAAGAATCTGGTATAATTATAAGGACTGGTCTCAATGCCTTGCGCCAAGACTTCCAAACCATATAATTCTGCAGCTCGAATGCTCCCAACCCCACCGACACCCTGCAAATGAGCCGTGCTGATTTCTTGGGCGCTCAAAGCCGTATCATCCGTTTCTACCAAACTTATCTCCGGATACCGGCGAAAAAACTCCAAACATTGATTAATGGCCATTGGATGAGATCTCACTTCCGTCAAATCTTCTATTTTTTGGCCGGGCAACGCCATCAAATTGTGTCGAATTCTCAAATAAACTTCTCCACAAATCACAAATCCATATTCTCGGAGTATTCGATAATTTTGTAATAGGCTTCCGGCGATGGAATTTTCGATCGCCATAATGGCTTTTGTGTCATGATCACTATTTTTCAAGCGTTCCGCTAATTCCCGAAAGGTGGTGGCCGGAATAATGGTCGGCACCACTCCATCCAAATATTTAATGGCCGCTTCTTCATGAAAAGCCCCCGGAAACCCTTGAATAATAATTTTATTCCTGCTCATGGCACAAGTTTGCACAAAAAAAAAGCCCCAAACGGGACTTATTCAATTAATTTCTGTATTTCTGATTATATACGCAAAGTCCCTTAGTTTGTTAGGCTAAAGTAAAAATAAAAGCTAAAGTGGTTAGTTTTTGCGTACATCATGCCCCAAAGGTAGGTTCTTTTAAAGTCATTGTCAAGTCGCTTGTCGCTGTTTTGATGAAGAAGGAAAAGAAATATAGTTTTCCAATGCTAGATTTATAAAAAAGCGACACCAATGCATCATTACACCATTCTACCAAAATACCTGTCTGCCTACCCCTACAGCCTACACTGCGATAGGCAGGTCGATACTCAAACATTTTATACACCTTTTTAAGTACGGGTATTCCCGTATTATGATAATTTTTTTACATATTATAAAAACAAGAGAAGGCGACTTTCCAAAAAAAATGATAATTTGTGCCCGACGTGCCAAGCTTCATTCTTTACAGTATCACTTCGGGTTAGTGTCCTTTTTGGGGCAACCCCCGGATTCCAGTCAAACATACTGATATTCAATTCATTGCCTTTTTTAACGATGACACAATTGAATGTGTCTATACTCTTCAATTAGTCATTAAAATACTAACGTGAAATGAAATTAAAAGCCTTCTTACTCTCCACATTTTTGCTTATCGCCTCCCTTTCGCCGGTCATAAGCCAGCAAACCATTGACTTGCATTTTACACCGGAAACAACCACTGCCACCGTCGGTAGTATGGTTAGTATTAGCCTAGACGCCACCACATTAGAGGACCTGCTCGCCATGCAAGTAGATATTATTTGGGACAGTACCATCCTGGAACTTCAGCTACCACTGACAGATATCAATCCTCTTTTTGCCTCCTCCATTCAAACCAATCTCATCAATAGCGGCCTACTTGCCACGCAATGGGTGGAACCGACCAATACGCAATCTTTATCAGGCACCATGTACGTGCTCCAATTTATGGTTTTGGCGGAAGGCAGCACCCAAATTCAAGTAAATAATTCAGGCACCAGTCCCTTTTTCGTGACCGATCAAGGACAGGCGACAATCAGTTTTAATGAAGCGACCGTTACCGGAGTGCCCGATACCGGAGACTTGACACTTTCTTGCAACGCAGACATCAATACCAATACACCGGTAGGTGCAGATTCCGTCATGGTCACTTGGAACGCACCTACGGCCACAACCACTTGCCCCAACGGCACCAATACCTTGGTCATACAAACAGCCGGGCCGGTATCCGGTTCGTATTTACATCCCGGTCAATACACCATCACTTATACGGCGACGGATGATTGTGGGAATACGGCTACTTGCTCGTTTGATGTAAATGTAACACAAGGGGTCAATACAGGATTTATTACGTTGAATTGCCCCAAAGATGACAGTTTGGTGACCCCCGTAGGTCAGACATCTGTCCAAGTCGATTGGTCGCCCCCGACACCGACGACCACCTGTTCCATCAGCAGTGATGTCTCCGTTACGCAAACAGCGGGTCTCCCTGCCGGCTCCATGTTCGAGATAGGAAGTCACATCGTTACTTATACCGCCACGGATAGTTGTGGCAACACAGAGACTTGCTCCTTTTCCATTATTGTCGTGGAAGGTATTGACATAGGAGCGCTTACACTAAATTGTCCGCAAGATATAAGCGTCACCTTACCGGCCGGACAAACATCCATGTCGGTCTCATGGGCTACACCAACGCCTACCACCACTTGTTCGGTGAGTTCTTCGGTAACGCTGTCGCAAACAACCGGCCCCACTTCCGGCTCTTCCTTTAATGCAGGCAATTATATCGTCACTTACAGCGCAACAGATGATTGTGATAACGATGCCTCTTGCTCATTTAACATTTCGGTCACGGAAAGCACCACCGGTTCTTGCCCCGATGTCATTGCCGGATTTACAAAGCTAGGAGAACATCAAGGTCATGGATACTACTTATCGACCGCACAAATGACTTGGCAGAATGCGCAAACAATGGCCGATGACCAAAGCGGTTATCTAGCTTCCATCACTTCTCAAGAAGAAAATAATTTCCTTCAAAATGAAGTCTCCGAAATGGCATTTATCGGCATCAATGATGAACAAACAGAAGGAAGTTTAATTTGGGACAGCGGCGAATCTCTTTCTTACACCAACTATGCCAACTGCTCCTGGTGCGGCGAAAACACCGCCGCCAATGATTATGGTGTCTTCTTACCTTGGGATGGGTCTTGGTCTTTCGACAATATTTGGGTACAGAGAAAAATGATCATGGAAAAAGTTTGCGGCTCTTCAACTACATCGCAGATAACTTTTAATTGCCCGGCCAATATCTCCCTGACACTTCCCGCCAATCAATCGACCATGCCTGTTAGCTGGGATATGCCTACCGCATCAACCACTTGCATGAATACAGATATGACGATGACTCAAACCGCAGGTTCGGCTTCCGGTTCGGACTTTGCTGCCGGTACTTATACCATATCCTACCAAGCCACGGATGAATGTGGCAGCACCGCCAATTGTAGTTTTACCATTACTATTACGGACGAAAGCACACCGACTGAATGTCCACCGACCTTAGCCGGATTCACTAAGCTAGGCGACTTGAATGGACACGGGTATTACCTTTCAGAATCTTCGATGACTTGGATGCAAGCACAAGACGTTGCGGGAGTCAGCAATGGATATATCGCTTCTATTACATCACAAGCCGAAAATGAATTTCTTCAAAGTCATTTGAATGAAATGGCATTCATAGGTCTCAGTGACTACCAAAATGAGAGTGACTTGACTTGGGAAAGCGGTGAAGCGCTAGGCTATACCAATTACTCATCCTGTTCATGGTGTGGAACCAATACAGATGCCAACGATTTCGGAGTATTTTTACCGTGGGATGGTTCGTGGTCATTTGACAATCAATGGGTAAATCGAAAATTTGTTTTAGAAATGAACTGCGGAGCCCCAAATAATGGGTATTTGAGTGTCTTTTGCCCGGATGATGTCTATTTAACGCTCCCCCAAGGTCAGACACAAATGACCTATTCTTGGGATGCCCCGATTCCATTTACTACTTGTCCGGCGGGTTCACAGGTGACGCTTTCGCAAACAGCAGGGCCGACATCCGGCTCGTCGTTTACGGCAGGGACTTATACCATATCCTACGAAGCAACAGACGCTTGTGACAATACCGCCACTTGTAGTTTTACCATTACGGTGACCGGTGGTACATCGTCAGGCTGCGGGGAGATTGCCGGTTTCACCTTGATGACAGAAGCAAACGGTCATGGTTACTATATTTCCAATTCGATGAACACTTGGAATGCAGCCAACAGCAATTGTCAAGCCCACGGTGGTTATTTGGCCGCCATCAACGATCAAGCAGAAAATGACATGATAAAAAATCTATTGAATAACAATATGGTTTTTATCGGTTACAATGATGCGGATACGGAAGGAAGCGGCACTTGGTCCAATGGCCAACCGGTGACCATCGACCTGAGTTATAATAATTCAGCGGATGCTGACTACGCAGTCATGAACTTTTGGGCGGGTACTTGGGAAATGTATAATCAATGGGTCAGTAAAAAATACGTCATGGAAAAATCTTGTTCAGACGCTCAACCTTCTGATATTCAGCCTTCTACAAAGAGCCCTAGCGCCTACCATGCAGAAATCAGCCCCAATCCAGCAACTGATTTTATTTATCTAAACGTAGAGTCCGCTTCCGCTAAAAAGTTGAAAGTGAGCATTCTTACCCCTTCCGGAAAACAGATAATGACATCGATTAAATCATTACAGAAAGGAAATAATCGTCTCAATTTTTCCATAGCCCATTTAAACAATGGCCTGTATTTTGTGCAAATCATCGGAGAATCTACTAACAAAATGCTGAAATTTGTAAAACAATAGGACGCACTGTTAAACGATAAAAGCAACGCTCTAATAACTAAGCTCAAACTTAGATTTTAGAGCGTTGCTTTTTTTTGAAGGCCATGAATGGTCTTGCCAACTTTAATTAAAAACTAAGATAACCCAAAATTTTCAACCGTGCTACTGTGGTGATAGTGGTGCCAAGAATGGGACTTTACTCATTTCGTCTTTATGGCCTTTTCGGTATTCGTGATTGGCTGCGCAGTTGCGCTGTTCGCCAGCTTCCCCGATTGCACTTAAACTGGCTTAAATCCTATGCACTAAATCCTTAAAGAAATTAGTCACTCGATTAAAAGAATAGTACATCACCGGCACAACAATCAATGTCAAGAAGGTCGCAAACGTTAACCCGTAAATTATCGTCCAGGACATTGGCGCCCAAAAATCCGCACTTTCTCCGCCACGATAATACTGTGGATCCAAATCGGTCAGCAAGCTGGAAAAATTAATATTTATCCCTAAGGCCATCGGCAATAAACCCAATACGGTGGTTATGGCAGTCAATAAAACCGGACGCAAACGAACGGCGCCGGCCTTCGCAATCAAATCCTTAAAGTCCGATACGACCAGACGCTCCTTCTCCCCTAATCCTAAGTCCTTTCTGCGCTGGGCTAACGAGATTTCGATATAATCAATTAACACAATCGCATTATTGACCACAATTCCCGCTAAAGAAATAATACCCATACCCGTCATAATCACCACAAAAGAATCTCCGGAAGCGGCATAGCCTAAGAAAACGCCAATGGTACTAAACACAATACTTAACACAATAATAAACGGAGTGACCACCGAATTAAACTGTGCCACCAAAATAAAGAATATGGCCATTAGAGCAATCATAAAAGCCCGATTCAAAAAAGCCATGGCTTTAGCTTGCTCTTCTTGCTCTCCACTAAACTCATAAGTCACCCCTTTGGGTAAAGGATAAGACTCCATCAGCCCTTTTAGCTGAGCGACAATCTCGTTGGCATTGTAATTTTCTTCTACATTACTGTAAACGGTCACTACCCTTTGAAGATTCTTTCTTTTGATGGAACTATAAGTGGAGCCATATTCAATATTTGCGACCGCCGAAATAGGTACTTGCGCAATACGTCCGTTGGCCGGATTCCGAAAAGTAATTTTTTGCGCAAGCAGATCATCTATATTATTTCGATACTTCTCCGCCAAACGAATTTCAATAGGATACTCATCTTCACCTTGTTTAAACTTGGACGCTTCATCCCCAAATACGGCCGTCCGTATCTCACTGGCAATCTGCCCCGTCGAAATTTCATACCGACGAGCCGCTTCCCGGTCAATGTGGATAATGAGCTGTGGTTTATTTAATTCTACATCGGCTTTGAGCTCTTCAATGCCCCCGATATTCTGTTGATTAATGTATGAAATAATCTTTGCAGAAAGGTTCAGTAAGGTATCAATGTCATCAGATTTTAATTCCAAATTAATGGGTTTACCGGCCGGTGGTCCGTTTTTATTTCCTTCGACGGCTACCTTCACTCCCGGCAAACCTTGAACGGCATTTCGTATATCAATCAAGGCCGCTTTGGTGCTCATTTCGCCGCGGTCTTTGTCAGGAACAAAGGAGACGGTTAATCGTGCCTTATTGGGAGACGCACCGGGTTCGGGTGGACCATTTGGGTCTGCCGTATTCTCTCCAATTTGCGTAAGCACTTCTTCTACTATCGGCTCATAGGGTTTTAGGGCCTTCATCACTTTTTTCTCCAAAGTTTTCATCACTTCATTGGTCGCTTCGATATCACTACCCAGTGGCATATCAACAAAAGCATTGACATATAAAGGCTCAGTTTGCGGGAAAAAATCAACCTTTGGCTTCCGCAAACCCAGTAAAACAAGAGATAAAATAAATAATATTACCGTCCCCAGCAGGGTGAGTTTGGGCCAGTGTAAGGCAAACCGCACGGAGCGCCCATAGACATCTTCTAGCCATGGCAAGAATTTACCTTGGAAGGCTTCCGCAAAATAATTAAAGACAAAGGTATTGACCAAAACAACCAAGATGCTGAATATCAACAAGTTACGCAAGGTAAGCACCCCAAAGAAATGAGCTAATAAAGCAAATACGAGCATCGCTCCGGATGCCCACAAGGCAATCTTTCGATTACGTTGTTTGGTCTCCACAGAGTGATCTTCCAACTTCATAAAATAACTAGCCAAAACAGGATTAATCACTAAGCCTACAAACAAGGAAGAAGTTAAAACAATAATTAAAGTGATTGGTAAGTACTTCATAAAACTCCCCATCAAGCCAGGCCAAAACGCCAACGGCAAAAAGGCCGCTAAGGTCGTCGCTGTCGAAGCGATAATAGGAACCGCCACTTCACCGGTACCCCGCTTAGCCGCTTCGATAGGACTAAAGCCTTCCTGTCGATGGCGGTATATGTTCTCAATGACAACAATCCCGTTATCTACCAGCATTCCCAATGCCATAATCATCCCGAATAGAATCATCATATTCAGGGTATATCCCAAGATGCCCACCACAATAAATCCCAACAACATAGAAAAAGGAATGGCCACCCCGACAAATGTCGCATTGCGAATACCCAAAAAGAAAAGTAAAACCAGGATGACCAACAACATCCCGAAGATAATACTATTCTCTAAGTTGACTACTTGGTCTCGCGTTTGGATGGACTGATCATTGAAGATACTTACCTTCATAGACTTCGGTAATTTCTCTTTTTTTGCTTGCTCCACTATTTCTTTTATTTTATCGGAAGCGGACAAAAGATTTTCACCCTTACGCTTGATGACATCCAAAGAAACAACCGGCAACCCACTAGATCTGGCAAAACTGGTACGGTCTTGATATCCAAAATTTACGTCAGCGATTTCACGCAAGTAAATAGGCAGACCATTTTCACTTTTTACGATTAAGTTTCTTATTTGGTCAATATCTGTAAACTCCCCAACGACACGTATCGAACGACGAAAATTATTTTTACTAATCTCCCCACCGGACATAGTAATATTTTCGCGAGCAATGGCCATAGAAATATCCCCGAAACTAATTTGTCTGGCTTGGGCCGCATACAAATCCACGTCGATTTTTACTTCTCTATCCAATGCGCCCTTTATGGTCACATCCGATACTTCCGAAAGGTCTTCAATTTTATCCTCCAGGTATTCCCCATAATACTTGAGTTCATCGTTGGTAAAAGCGCCCGATATATTGACAGTCATAATCGGCAACTGCGTTAAATCCACATCAAAAACATCCGGATCATTCATTAAGTCTGTCGGCAAATCTGACTTGGCCTTGTCCACGGCATCTTTCACTTTCCGCAAGGCATCGTCGATATTCTCATCGGTCTCAAATTCAGCAATAATGACCGAAAAATCTTGAATAGATGTAGAAGTAATATCTTTAATTCCGGTGATAGATTGTAATTCTTTCTCGATGGGTCGGGTAATCAAATTTTCAATATCAACAGCAGAGTTCCCAAAATGGGGCGTATTGATAAAAATATTATTCAAAGAGACTTCCGGAAACTGCTCCCTCGGAATCGCCTTATAGGTCGAAACACCTAGTATGATGATGATAAACATCAACACAAATACACTCGTTCCATTATCTATAGACAGCGATGACAGCTTAAACTCCTTCTTTATCTTGTCTTTCAGGTTTTCCATTTTTCTTTTTTTCTAGATCTGTGACAGGTATCATGTTTACACAAAACACTGACAATCAATTACTTATAAACTTTCACCAATTCTCCATCCACTAGCCCGGAAGCTCCCTTCTCAATCAATACATCAGACTCCTTCAAACCTTCAGTAATTATAATCTGACCATCATAGGCATCTCCGGTTTGTACAATGACCTTTTTGGCAAAGTACTGCCCGTCTTTCTGCCCCAACACCATGACGTAAGCATTTTCTTCTACATCATGGCGAATCAAATCAGCGGGTATTGTAATAACAGACGGATAAGTCTTGTCATTAATCACAATCTTAGCCAAAAGGTTGGGCTTTAATTGACCCTTATGGGAATGCGTCGCCGCTTCTACTTTAAAGGTTCTGTTAGCCGGATTTAGAGATGTCCCGACCAGTGTCACAGGCGCACTAAAGGTCATATCATCTAAGGCGGGTACAACGACCTTAACACGCTGCCCTTTTCGGATATTCTTGATATAAATTTCCGGAGTCTGCCCCACCACTTTAAGTTTATTGGGGTTTAAAATTTGTACGATAGGAGCGCCCGGGCCGGCTAACTCACCAGCTTCCAAAATCACCTTTTCGACGACACCGGAAATGGGTGCATAAACATTAGCTTTTTTTAACTGAATATTTAATAACTCAATCGTTTTTTCCAATTGTTCAACATTATTTTTGGCTTGCAAAAATTGCATCTCGGTCCCGATTTTTTGTTTCCACAAACGCGATTGCCGACTAAAAACATCTTTGGCTAGATTCAAGGAATTTTGAGCTTGGTCAATTTGCTTGCGTATCGGTTCTGCATCTACCGTGGCGATTAATTGCCCACGAGAAACATAGCTACCTTCTTTGATGGGCATGTTCAGAATCCTTCCACCCATTTCACTGCTGGCCAAAACCATGTCATCGGCTTCAATATTACTTTGCACTTCGATAAAATGCTTAAAGTCTTTTTTCTCTAGGTTTAAAGTAGTCACTAAAACACCTTCTTTTTTGCTCGGAGCTTGCGCTTCAATAGAATCTTGTAGTTCTTTAATAAAAGCTTTAAGCTGCCCCAGTTCAGTCTGTTTTTGGGCCAATAAAGTTCTTTTCTCTTCAATACCCGATGGAATGCCGGTATCTTTTTGGGGTTTGCAACTCACCACCAATAAGATGGCAAACAAGCCGGTTAGAAATGTATATTTCATTTTCACTTTTTTTTGTTTTGGTTGAGTAATGAAGTTTGCGCTTATTTTCCAAGTGCCTGCTTTAAGGCAATCTTTGCTTGAAGCAAATCAAATTTGCCATCAATAATATTTTGTTGCGCTTGGTAAAGGCTCATTTCTGCTTGGTTCACTTCCAAACTGGAACCCACACCTTCTTTATATTTAATTTTCGTGGTTTCGTAAATCTTTTGCGCAAGTTCTAAATTTTTATTTCTTTGGGTCAAATTTGATTGCGCCTTCTCGTAAGCGATACGGGCATTTCGCACTTGAAAAGAAAGACCCCGTTCCATGTCTTTTTTACCATTTTGCAGCATCAGGACTTTTAACTTGGCCTGCTGAACTTTTGCTTTGGTGCCAAATCCGGAAAAGATGGGGATATTTAATTGAAAACCGGCCACAGAGCTAGGCGTATAAAATAAGTCTTTTAACTTATCTCCTTGCCATTGCATTTGGTAATTTACAAAGCCGGTCAAGCTAGGATAATAGGCTGATTCTTGGGCTTTTATGTTGACTTGATTCAATCTTTCCGTAGCCAAAATACTACGATAAGAAGGATGTGACAAATAATTGATATTTTCCGCAAGGAGCTCATCGGGAATACTAGCCAAAATATCATCGGTCGAATTAGTCAATTCAATCGGTTGATCCAGCGGATAGCCCATGGCGAGTTTCAAAGCTTCCAAAGCCATGGTCTTTGTCCGATTTAAATTATCTAATTGTACCTGCAAATTAGCCAGAGATAAATCAATTCGATCGATATCCAATTGCTCAACAAATCCTGCTTTAAACAACTCATCTGTCTCGTGGCGGAGTACATTTAAATTTTTAATATTAAGCTCAATAGTTTTTTCGCTTTCGCTAATAAGTAAGGCCGGCAAATAGGCATTCGTGACATCATCTTCCGCCTTGCGGCGAACAGTTTGATAATCGACTTCGGCATAAGTTTTATAAACTTTGGCGGCCTTTAGACCTTGCAAATAAGTCCAATTAAAAAGGAGCGTAGAAGCCGTAACCGTTCCGGAAATATTATGATTCTGATTAAAAGAGACTTCTCTATTGAAGTTAGGATTGCCCATTCCGAAGGATTCCGGGAGCAAGACAATAGATTTTTTCAAAAAATAATTATCTCCGAAAGTAGCGTTGACTTGCGGGATGCCCATGGCGCGCGTTTCAATAATTTTTTGGTTGGCTTCTTCGATTTTCAACTTAGCGGTCTTAATCGCATTTTGATGGCTCAGGGCATAGCTCACCGCTTCTTCAAGAGAGAAGGACTGCTCTTGAGCCTGTAGGCTTGACACGAATAGTACTCCCACCGATGCGACAAAAAACCATCTCCGGACACGCCAATCAAATGACGATTTTTCTTTTGTTTTCATCAATCTTATTTTTCTTTATTGACCCAATTTGGTCTTATATTTTTCAAAAAGTTTTCTTCCTTTTGGGGTAACGACCCCATACATATGGTACTCCAAAAGCATCAAATAAAACAATTCTTTTCCGGATGCGTGTTCTTCATTGTCACAAGAAGCAATGATGCTGCTGACATAGACATTGGTGATAAATTCCGGATTCAACTCTTGCCGATACAACCCCAATTCAATCCCTTTTTTCAT
>JANTGI010000090.1 GCA_024762995.1 Saprospiraceae bacterium
CATTCCCGTCTATGATTTGCCGCCCGGCTTGTACTTCTTGCGAATTGTTTTTGACGGGCGGATGGTGCAGGTGAAGAAGGTGGTGGTGGAGCGGTAGGGGATAAAGTAGAAAGTCGAGTATTATTCTCCAATGCTAGATTTATGAAAAAGCGAGAAGCACAATCAAATTTATTAACGGTTTGAAAAATCACAAATCTTGGGATGGTGAACTATAAATTGTACTCCGAAGAAAACCAAGTATTTTTTGTTTTTACTCCCTTTTTTATCCGACAGTGCTCGAAGGGTGAACGACCAATCCTGCCATCTCAAAAATGTTGTTTAAGAGCTACACCTTCTTCGGTTAATGCCGATGACTTGCAGGCTTGTCCTTTTTTTCTCCTTTCTTGGGGACAGGATCCCAGCCATGACCACCCCAAGGGTGACAACTGGTGATTCGTTTGATGCCTAACCAAAGCCCTTTAAATGCGCCCCATTCATGGACCGCATCAATCATGTATTGCGAGCAAGTAGGCTGATAGCGACAGTTGGAGCCGATGAGCGGGGAAATCGCTAATCTGTAAAATTTTACAGGTAAGATGATGAGCCAATTGAGTATTTTCATGACCAAAAGTTGAGTCTTTAGGAGCGGTTAATTAACTAGTGTTGCTTTAGCCGATTGGGTAAGGTCAACGCAAAATAAACGCTCGCTGATGAGTTGGGGGAAACTTTTTGCTTAGTGTTCGACTTAACATGTATGTAACCAATTTCTGGGTGATTTGTTGGGCACTATCATCCAGCGGTCGGGCAAAATATGGAGAATATGAGACTTTGCTAGCCAAAATGTCTAAGTTACATGACAAAAGTTGGTTACTTCGAAGAAAACCAAGTATTTTTTAATTTTTATTATTTTTAACCCCCAAATATCCCCCTTGCGGAATCTACCAAGATAACACAAGTAGTATAAGGAATAATTATATATATGGTGAGCAGTATACCGGTAGTTTGATTGAAGCTCGCAACCCTATCAATTTTCCCAAAGGAAAATTGACATCTTCATTCCCAGCGTATAAAAAAAATCCGTTAAGAAATGGCGAAGCCTTGGAGCCATTTTAGGATTTTTTTTTGGTCCCGCCTGCTGCACCGCGGGCAGGTTGGGGAAGATTTGGTAACAATATAAACATCTGATTATCAGATTTTTACAAGTAAAAAGAGTAACTAAAAACTCAAGCACCCCAAAACGCCTTGGAATGAAGTGGCCTTTTTTGGTTCGTTTTTTGGCCACGCAAAAAATGAACAACAAACTCTATTGACTAGGCATTTTAGCACGGACGTTTGAAAAAGCACTTCATTAAAACACCTTGCACATTCAGAAGTACTGGGTTAGTTAATTTTTTATCTTTCCCAATATATAACAAAGAGACATTAAGTGTAAAAACAAATATGTTTTTGACTTTTACTACTTGTGTACGCTTAGTAGCCTTGCGGAATGGGGATTTATGGCTAAAAATACTTGTTTTTCGTAACTCCTAAGATTTTGTCCTGTACAAAGCCAAAATGTCAATTTTCGGCCATGAATTGGGATATTCAGGTGTGTGGGAAGTTGAATATATCCAATCTATCGCCAAATAGTCAAATCCCCCGATTTTAATTGGGTTGTTCCATCTGTAAATTCAATCTCTATTAGGTAAATATAGACATCGGTATCCATCTCTTTGTTTTTGTATCTACCGTCCCAGCCTTTGGTTTGTGTCACATTGTTTTCTTTATAAAGTAATTCTCCCCAGCGACTGTAAATCTCAAATCGTTTGATTTTTTTTATGAGACTTCCGTAAATGGTAAAGAAATCATTGTATCCGTCATTATTGGGAGAGAAGGAATTGGGTATGAAGACTTCGTTATTTGGCAAAAGCACACGGACAAATACATCGTCTTTTATTTGGCATCCGTTCGTATTGGTTGTGACCAATTCGTACCGGATAGATTGGGTGGGGGTCGCTTTTGTCGCAAGACAGTCTGTACAATCTAAATAAGTCGGTGGACTCCATTGATAATCTGTGGCGGAAAAATTAGGTTGCGGCTCTAGGAGGATGGATTCACCCAAAAAGACAGAAACAGAATCCACCAAATTTAGGCTGTTTGATGTCAAATCTTTTGATAGGGTCGTTACGATTAGATGATTGCAGTCCAACATGGTTTCATAGACACCTTCTTGGGAGACGATAACGCCGTCCGGCAGCGTGTCGCTTGCGCCTTCACACAAAATCGCAAAACTTGAGTCTATCACCCATGGTTTGGTGACTATTTGAGTCAGGATCATGCTATCGCAGCCGCCTGTTGTCGATGGGTGGATACTTGTAAACATCGTGTCATGAGAGAAATATTGGCCATCAATAAGCACAGAGTCACCCGGGCAAATTTCTCGGTTGATAAGCCACTCTGTGTTGGGTACGACCAAGTCAATGAAAAGGATAGAGTCACAACCAAATTGATTGGCCAACGTGGCGACATACAAGCCGGCAGTGTCTGCTAGGGTTCCGTTCGGCAAGGAATAGGGTAGGTCATTGGGGCAGATAGTTGTCGTCACGGAAGTCGTGTCATTGGGACGAACCGTTAAATCAACGATTATCGTAGAGTCACACCCATTGGCAGCGGTCAAAACGGAAGTATAAGTCCCGGAAGTATTTGCGAAAGCACCGTCCGGTAAAAGATAGGGGATTGCCGTAGGGCAAATGGTCACTTCCGTCATGTTTTCTATCTTATCCATTATCGTCAGAGACCAGTCAGTGATGCTATCACAGCCATTGTAAGCCATCGTCGTATCCAATAACAATACATTGGTGTTATAATACTGCCCATCCCACAAAATGGAGTCCCCAAAACAGATGGTGTCTGCGAGTGATGTGAAAATTGGAATTTGGATAGTCGTCAGGGCAATGGTATCCGTGTTATTGGTTTCATCTAATTCTATTACGGTCATGGAAGGGTCAACGACCGCCACCACATCTACGACTCCTCCGGGGTTTGGAAACTGAATAGTCTGGCTTTCAGCACCACCAATAGGTATGTCCGACAACGTATAGGCATCAGCAATAGCGGGACCCAAGGTATTATTTTTGTAAAAAGAAATTGGAGTGCCTTGCGGCAAAAAGTCATTACAATTATCGTTAATGACCGTAAAAGTCAGGGTGATTAATGGGTTGTCGCAAGGCGAATAGGCGGTGTCTAAGTGGACTCTTGCATCCGGTAATTGATTTTGGTAGGCAATAGCTATTGCGTTCAAGAAGATTAAGTCGCCACCGACCGTAATCTTGAGCGGTATCTGAATGTCTCCCAAATTTACCTCATTGGAGATGTCAAAAATATCTAAATCCATGTTGTAGTTAGGCAACGAGCTATTGGTGTTGGTTTGGTTAAAAATCTTGTTCCATGGATTTGATGCATCACTAATTTTTGTCCCGTTGACGGAGATGGATTCTTCCGGGCTAAAAGCATTATCACTTTCCCAAGCAAGTAGTCCTAATTTCGTGTTGCTGGGCGATTCAATCAAAATATTATCAATGGAGATGTTCTTGCTATTATCCCGCATGGCTTCAAAACCGTCATAAATCTTTACCGTAGAGAACGGTAAGGTGGGATTTTCATAAACAATCAATATACTCCAGCCACTATACACAGTATTGAAAACACAGTGCGAAAAGGATTGGTCGGCCTGTAGATCGGATACGGTGTAGTCGCCGGAACCATGATTAGCTATTGTCGAAGTAATATCGTAAGATGCCGCAAAAAATTTCTTTAATAAAAAGGTCGCAGTCATTTGCTTGCCGGCGGAAATAGGCATGTCCGTAAAGCCGGGACCGGAGAATTTGATGTCAAAATCACCTGCACCGGAGCCTGACCAATACAAAATGGCTTTTTTGACGGTGGCTCCTGACGGGATATTAATCATGGTTGTTGAAGAAGACTGGTTGTCTCCACTACAGCTAAATCCTGATGCTGAATTGTCTTCTGTGTTATTGGATCGGCCAAACCAGTCGAAACTAATGTGTCCATGATATTCTTCGTAAAATGAAACCGCTTGTGCCGGCAATTTACTGACCTGAAGTAAGAGCAGTAACGAAAATAATAGGAATCGGAAAGTGAGTTGGGTGGTCATAGCTTAATTTGAGCAACCTTCAAACGAATAATAGGGTGAAAAATTGTTATACGTTGTAGGTGCAAAGCATTGTATCCATTGCTAGAGCTACCCATCTTTGATGAATGGTCAATCGCTAAGAAAGAGTTAAGTTTTTTATATATTTCGCCTATACATCCCAAACTTGCGTAAAAAAACGATAAAAAAAGAAAAAAAACTAGTTTTAAATAATAAAAACCTTATCTTTGCACTCCATTTTGAAAAAGTAAATCAAATTTACAATGGCCAATCATAAGTCAGCATTAAAAAGAGTTCGTCAAAACGCTAAAAAACGTCTTGCTAATAGATATTACAAAAAATCTACTAGAACTGCGATTAAGAACTTGAGAAGCATGGAAGATAAAGCAGAAGCAGTTAAGTTTTTGCCCAAGGTTATCTCTATGATTGACAAGCTAGCAAAGCGCAATACGATTCATAAAAATGAAGCAGCTAACCTAAAAGGTAAGTTGACTAAATATGTCAACAAGCTTTCCTAAGCCTTGCTTTTAATAGATGAAGAAAAGTGCTTATCACGACATTGTGATACGCACTTTTTTTGTAAATTTGTGCCAAAATAATCTGATATGAAGTCTGAAGAAGTGGTAAAAGATGCTGTGGTTACCATCATTATTGATGATGATGAGTTTGAGTATGTTCATCATGATATCAAAGAGAATATTGTCGATGCTGCCCAAGAAGAAGATATTGATGCGCCTTTCTCCTGTATGTCCGGAGTTTGTTCTTCTTGCCGAGCGAAGTTGTTGGAAGGTAAGGTCGTGATGGATCAAACACACTCCTTAACCGAGGAGGAAATTGAAGAAGGTTTTATTCTTACTTGTCAGGCCAGACCGGCAGCTAAAAAAATAGTTATTAGCTTCGATGAGCTATAATCGGCAATATTGTCACAAGAAAAAATTGGGTTTATCCCTTATTTTGACTTCATAATACCAAATCATCCCACGGAGTATTTGCTCTGTGGGATTTTTGTAACTATTTAGGTGGTCTAAGGTTGTTGCTATAAAATGCCTATTATTCTGCCTAATAACAGGTCGCCTAAACAATTACATTACATTAAAACAAAAGCAAAATGGATGTTTTAAATATTGAAATCAAAGCGCATTGCGACAATCCTGATAGGATTCGTGAAATTCTTTTGGCGCATCATGCCGATTTTAAAGGGGAAGATCATCAGATTGATACTTACTTTGTCGTTCCGGAAGGGAGGTTGAAGCTTCGCGAAGGTAATATAGAAAATACACTTATTTATTATGATAGGGTGGAGGTCAAAGGCATAAAAAAATCCATTGTAGAATTGTTTCATCCCCAACAAGATGTGGCTTCTCTAAAAAAAATCTTGCTAAAGACGATGCCCGTAAAAGTCGTGGTGGACAAAAGACGAGCCATTTATTTTATTGATAATGTCAAATTTCACATCGATCAAGTGAAGGGCTTGGGTAGTTTTATGGAGATTGAAGCGATTAGTGAAGGCGGCCAATTTACCGAAGAATACCTAAATCGTCAATGTCAACACTATATTCAATTGTTAGAAGTGGGTAAGGACGATTTTATAGATCAATCTTATAGTGACTTGCTACTGACTTAAGGTGGTCACTTGCCTTGTATCTACGCATCAAAATTGGACCAGGCTATCCGCTGACATAGCGGCCTATGGGTCAGAAATACGCCCAAAATAAATGGTCTATTTATTTTGGGCGTGCTCTTGTGCGGGTGTATTTTTCCTAATCGTAAAAATAGAAGATCTGGGTCTTATATTCATCCGGGTTTTGAGTGTCATTTGGGCCGACTAAGTATCTTTCCATGACGGCACCGGACTGTGCCAGTCCTTTTTCTTCCATGTACTTGGCTAGGGCGGTATGTGCATTGTATGATTGGTCATAATTGCCCATAAACTCAAGCCGTGCTCCTTTTCGGGCAGGTAGATTGAAGACACGGATAGGTGCAGCGTACTTACTATCCGCTGCAACAGGAAAAGCCGGAGCCATATCTGATTCTTTCTTTGTTTCGTCATAAGTGTAAAAGATTCCGGCAGCAGGGCCGATCGGCGATACCTTTGCCTTTCCAAGTGTTTGGTATGCATTCTGAAAAGCCTTGTCCATGTCATCGAAAGAGACGACTTGGCGGATGCCGGCAAAAGTTTCTCCCGGATAATCTATCAAAGTAATAGTAAAAGGGGACTTAGGGGCTTCTTTAGCCAACTTTTCGGCATGGGTCTTCAGAGAGGCTAGACCGGCTTCATATTGTGGCCCTAGCATCTTATCCATCATAATTCCAAACCACTTGCCCATGCCCTTAAAATCTCCATCAAAATCCCAAACTACCTTCGTTTTCCCATTGTCTTCAGAAAACTTAAGTGTCGCGTACATTTCATCCTCCATGTCGGGAGCAAAATTCATCACCGTTTTAATGAAGGAATTTGGGGTACTTTCTGAAATGGTCATTTTTCCGGTACCTACATTGGGGTCTTGTGACTCCCAAGAATAAGATGCTCCCTTTCCTGAAGTAGTGGAGCCATATTCTAGGCTCATATCCGGGTCCATGCTTAGCCATGGGGACCACGATTTCCATTGTTTCAGGTCATTGACTTCATTGAAGACGACACCGGTAGGTGCATCAATTGTTGTACTTCGCTCGATATGTGCGTGTTTGGGTAAAAACAAAGTAATGATAAAAAACACAGCAAGGAGACCAAGGAAGACGTAGAGTAATTTCTTTAAAATTTTCATGGTGGTTCGATTTTCTTGTTTTAGAATCCAACCTGCTATTGTCTTGATAGCGGCGGTATTCTATAAAAAATAATCGCAAGATACATCTTTTTGTAAAACAATATGGTTTTTGTGTGGAGTAGAGACAAGGCACGCCTTGTCTCTACTCGATGATATTTTGCCTTTTGCGAAAGCAGAAAATTAGTGCATTAATAAAACTTTCTTGGCGATTTGTCCTGTTTTTGTCTGAACGGTTAGGATATAAGTGCCGGCTTGGACAGACTGTGCATCTAATGAAATGATATTGGTGCCGGAAAAAAGCGGTTCTTTGCTGTGAATCATCTGCTGTCCGGTCAGGTCATATAAACCAATGGTAGCTTCTGACGAGGACGGAGCACTCAAGGAAAAACGGATGGCATCAACGCTGGGATTGCCCAAAACTCGAAAATTGGAAACGGCGATGGGCGATTCGTTTTGCAACAATAACCCTTCGGTTAGTTGAAAAGTAGTGTTGGAAGGGCTGTCGCCGGATTGTACGCCATTTTTGTTGACGGCATTTCCTACTGCATAAAAGGTCACACTACCGGTACCCTCTGCCGGCGCTTTCCAGTCAATGGTAAACTCGTTGGATGTGGAGACACCATTGTGTTCATAATATCTGCGTCCTAGTATGCCGGCCACTTCTTTGACGTTTGATGACCAACCGGGATAGTTTTGCAATCCAATGGATGATGGTGAAGCGGTGGCATCAATCAATCCGACCATTTGAAAGCCGTAGCCCGCTGGGGTGCCGGTTTGATGGTTGATTTTTACATGGATTTTGTAGGTAGCGTTTGGATCGTATCCTAAGATATTATGATTGTTGGCGTCGGTAACGAAGACTTCCGTACTAGATTGAAAGGCATTTCCTGTATGGCATTTGGCGCAAGTGGCTTTCACACCGGCAGAAATATCTAAATCTCCGGGTGCCGTGGTTATTCCCCCATTGTTGTGGGTGGCATATCCAACCGCAAAGGAATAAACGGACAGCAAGGCCATGACGGAAAGAGAAAATAATAGGATTGGGTAAATCTTTTTCATAACGTGGATTTTTTGATGATGATGAAAGAAAGGCTGGTATTCACTTGGTTTTATTTTACGTGGTAGATGAATCTTCTGTTGCTTCTTCTCTTGGGAAGATACCATTCTCAGGGATTTTACCCTGAACCCCTACAAAGTAGTCCCAAAGATAATTTAGGTCTTTTTCTTTGTCATCTGAAGTATAAAAAGGCTCTCCGAAATGGATTTCTTTTTTGGCGTAGTCAAATTTGGTCGGGACGATGGGTATTTGAGCCTGGTGTGCAATAAAATAGATGCCACTTTTGAAGCGCTTGACCCGGGCTCTTTTGCCTTCCGGAGTCAGGGTAATCACAAATTCGTCCTTCGAATTAAAGATGTCCACTACCGACTGAGCAAAATTCGTCCTTTTGGTACGATCCACAGGATAGCCGCCTAAGGCTCGGAATAACCAACCAAAAGGTGGCTTGAAGAGAGTGTGTTTAGCAATAAACTTGATGTCTAGGTTGCGACTCCAAGTAAATAAAATGCCTTTCGGAAAATCCCAGTTAGAAGTATGCGGTGCGACCAAAATAATAAACTTCTTCAATTCAGCCGGATAATGCCCCGTTATCTTCCATCCGGAAAGCTTTAGTAGAGTTTTGCCGATAAACTGTTTCATTGAATTATTTCAAGGTTTTGATGTCGTTAGAATGTGTCAAGGCGCTTGCTAAGTGTAAAAAGGAAGGCTGCGCTTGTTTTTTGGCCTAGAATCACGCCCAAAGTAAGCTCGCCTATCTGCTAGTTTCAACAGCTACAAAAAAGTAACTATTTAGGTACCCGCTAGTTTTTGCCATAAAATGCCCTTTTTTCGCCTGTTTTTGGTACAATTTTCTCACGTAGCCCGGCTACGCATCGAAAATCGTACCGTCAACATACACAAAAATGACTATTTTCTGCCTAAAAACAGGGATACCTAAACAGTTACACAAAAAAGCCATTTAAAAAGACCCGCTTTATTAGGCTGGGTCAAATATACAAAAAAAGCCATACCTGGTAGGTACAGCTTCTTATGTTAACATACTAATTGTCTCTTATTTTCCTTTTAGGATCTTTTGATATTGCGTTTGGTCATTTAAGATTTCGATGGCTTTTTTGACTTCATCGTCATTTCGTAGGGACATTTTGACCTTGCCCTTCACATTTTGTATGCGCGAAGCCACTTCTTTTTCTATTTCACTGATGATGACAGCTTTATTTTGAGCAATCTCCTGATCTTTTTTCTGTTGAATACTCTGTTCCATAGCTTGGATATGACTGCTAAAACTACCTTCAAGCCCATCATTCCGGCCTTTTTCTGACAATTGCTTCAATAATTTTTCACTATCTGTCTCGTACGAGAAGTTTTTTCTTTTCAGAAAATCCGTAAATTCATTAAATCTTGAAAAGTGATAGAGCTCTAATGAGTCGATTTTTTCTCCTTTTTGTACGAGTTCTGTCACAAAATCAAAAATCATAAATTGCTTTTTCAGTGCTTTGAGCAATGGGGTATTGGTTTTTTCTTCTAGTTTGATGTCAGGGGCAATGCCTCCGCCATCCAAAACGGGACGACCGTTTTTGGTATAAAATACCGCTCTTTGATCATCCGGAATATGCACCGGTTCGCCATTATCATCATATTCAACACTTTGAATACATCGTTTGCTTGGAATATAGTATTTGGCAGTGGTGAGTTTGACTTTAGAATTGTAACCTAGATCTTTGGTATTTTGTACCAATCCCTTGCCGTATGTGCGTTGTCCGATAATCACTCCTCTGTCTAAATCTTGAATGCTTCCCGATACAATTTCAGAAGCCGAAGCCGAATTTTTGTTGGTTAAGATGGCCAACGGAATTTCTAAATCCACAGGATTGCCCCGAGTGGTATAGGTACGATCCCATTCGATGACCTTCCCTTTTGTGGTGACCACAAGCTGGTCGGCCGGTTCAAAAATATTAACAATATCTACTGCTTCGGACAACAATCCCCCTCCATTGCCACGCAAATCTAAGACTAGACCTTTTAGGTCGGGATGACCGGATTTTAGGTCATTTAGAGCTTTTTTGATATTAGAAGCGGCATTTCTAGAAAATACAGTTAGGGAGATATAACCGATGTCGTTGGGTAACATACCTGAATACGGGACATTTTTGACATCTACATCTTCTCTTGTAATAGACAAAGATTTTTCAGATTTATCTGTTTTGCGGACAGTCAAGTTAAAGGTTGTACCCGGGACACCTTGAAATACAGACAGTAAATCATCCGCTTTCTTACCTTGGGTCGGTTTGCCGTCTATTTTTACAATGACATCTCCCGGCACGATTCCGGCTTTGTCAGCGGGGCCGTCTTTGATGACGGAAACCACCAATAATCGCTCGCCGGCATCTTTGACATCTGCACCGATGCCATGAAACTTACCTTCCGTGTAATATCGATATCCCTCAATGTCCGTTTCTGAGATATAATTGGTATATGGGTCTAAGGATGCCAGCATCGCATCAACGCCTTTGCGCATCAATTCCGATGGGTCTAAGTCATCCACGTAGTAAGTGTTGACCTCCTTATAAAGGTTGGTGAAAATTTCCAAGTTTTTGGCAATTTCATAATATCTGCCTTTGTCAGAGCTAAAACTAGACAAAAGCAAGAATCCCCCGACCATTGCAATAAATCTAAAATGCAGTAGTTTTTTCATCTTTCATAGATGTTTTTCTGGATACAACTAATTGTTTCCAAGTGTTTATTAAGTGTGGCACTATAAAGTAAGTAAATAGTCATATTTAGCGGACATTTTAGACGAGTTTTTTCGGGCAACCGACTAAGCGAAAAGCAGTGCGCATTTCCAACGCCGCAAGACGCCAAAGAAAGCCGTCATAAAATGTGATGTTAAATGTGTCCAATTACTTATGTTGTTAGGAAAAGGGAATCCCAGCAGGGAGACCAATCTTTTGCTACTGGATCGCTTGCGCAAAATCCAACACTAACTAGAGGGGATATAACGCCATGAACAATTAACGATTGAAAACAATTATCTGTTGTCCCGGTGTTACAACTTACTCCATGCAAATTTCAAACCATAAGAAATAATCATTATTTGTTACGTTTCAATTCAGAAACTTATGTACTGCTTTCGCAAATTTAGAATAATATTGGTTTTTGTCCAACAAAATAATAGGATTCGCTAAAAAAAACATCATTTTCTCTTGTTTACCAAAATGATTATAATCGGATAATCCAATTTGTTTTAGAAGATACAAGGTCTGCTCCCTATCTAGTTAAAACAAAAATGCTTCATTTTTCGTAAGAAAAAAACAATAGGTAACTTCTTCGCATAGCGTTTTTGAGATAGAAAAGAACTAATTTTTGGCTAGATTAAAGTCCCATTTTGTAACTGTTGACTAAAAAATAAGCAAAATATAGTGAAAAAAGAGACTTTGATAGCCAATACGATTTGTGTAAACTAAATACACATACAGGTAATCGTCGAAAAAAAGCAACAAATCGGGCTAATTACCGCTAAAGATATTACCTTTGCATCACTTTTTTGAATTTTCAAACAAACATAATCGTCTAAACCATATAGACAATGGCAGCAATAACACGAATTAGACAATATTTTTGGCTTTTGGTACTGATGATGGTACTGGCTTTGGTTAGTTTTATTTTTACCAGTAACAATAATAGAGCACCCCAACGCAGCGGCAGCACAGTCGGTAAAGTCAATGGCAAGAAGATTGATTGGACTGAGTTTCAAAATGCGGAAAATGTCCTTTACAAAGGAGCAACCGGAGATTATTTGGCGCGAAGAGCTACTTTGTGGAACTACTTTGTCGAAGAAGCAATTGTTTCTGAAAAGGCAAAAAAATTAGGACTGGGAGTGAGTAATGATGAATTGAATGAATTGCAGTTTAGCACGGATCGTCGCAATCTTAGTGATGTCATTGTGCGCCGATTCACCGACCAACAGACACGTCAGTTGGATATGGGACGTTTGAAGGACATCAAACAGTATCTTATTGATGACCAGCTTAATCCGGAGTACAAGGCCTTTTGGGGTTATCAACAAAAAGAGATCGTTAAGAGCCGCTTGCAAAATAAAATCTCTGCCTTGGTGGGGAAAGCAGCCTATACACCGACATGGATGGCAGAAATGGTGGGTACCGATCAAGCGAAAAAAGCGGATATTGCTTATGTAAAAATTCCTTTTAGCACTATTCCCAATGACCAAGTTACGGTGACAGATGACGATTATAAAAACTATTTGGAAGAGCACAAAGCCACTTTTTGGAGAGACGAGCCTTCCAGAAAATTAGGTTATGTCATCTTTAATATCTTGCCAACATCTGCCGATTCTTTGCAGTTGCGAAATGATATGACAAAAATCGCTAACGATTTTAAAAATCCTGTCGGCGGTGATAGCTTGTTTCTTGTCGGTCAAGGAGGTCAATGGGATGGGGCTTACCTGGAGGAGTCCAAGCTTCCTAGAGCGATTGCATCAGATTTGATGACTTTGCCGATAGGTAGTGTGGTGGGACCTTATCTTGATGGGGCCAACTATTCCATCACTAAGATTTTTGACCGAAAGGTTATTCCTGATTCAGTGAAGTCAAGACACATATTATTGCCTGCAAAGGACCAAGCGAGTTATATTTCTGCAAAGCAGACGTTGGATAGCTTAAAGAACTTAATAGAAGAAGGCAAAGCAGACTTTGCCGGCCTTGCGTCCAAATATGGTACTGATGCGACTAGGGTAAAAGGAGGAGATTTAGGGTATGCAGCCCCCAACCAAATGGTGAAGCCGTTTAATGATTTGATTTTCTACAAAGCTGAGGAAGGCAAATTGTACATCATTGGGACGCAATTTGGATTACACTTGGTCGAAGTAACAGGTAAAAAATATACCACAAACAAAACAGGTGTTCAGATTGGTACTATATCCAAGTTAATTGCTCCTAGTGATAAAACTCAAAATAACATTGAAGCAAAAGCCAATCAATTTGCAAGAACCAATACAACCATAGATGCCATGAAGGCGGCTGCCGAAAAGGATCCAAGTATTTCTTACCAAGAGTCCAGCCTCTTAAAAGAAAATGACTATTTTATCGATGGTTTAGGTTCTAATAATACATCTAGGAAGTTTATCCAATGGGCTTTTGATAAAGAAACATCAGCCGGACAAGTGAATCCTAATATCTTCCTGTATCGTGCTCCGGCCGGGTTTTATTATGACAAAGCCGTCGTAGGTGGCTTGGTGGCTAAGGTAAAAGCCGGGTTGCCTCCTGTTGCGGTCATGAAGGATCAACTAAAAACAAAGGTGCTTTTCCAAAAGAAAGGAGAAAAGATTGCTAGCCAAATAAAATCTACAGATTTGAATAGTATCGCCTCGCAGTTTGGGGTAAAGATTGACACGGCTAGTAACGTGGCATTTGCGGGGTCATTTATCCCGGGAGTAGGTAATGAGCCCAAAGTAGTGGGAGCGACATTTTATACCGATTTAAACAGTGCATCTGCTCCTGTTATTGGTACCGGTGGCGTTTTTGTTGTTCAGCCTATAAAAGTGACCGCCTCTAATACGCCACCAAATGTGGATTTAGTCCGGAAGCAACAAGATGGCGGTTTTGCGATACAAGCTAAGAACTCTCTGATTGATGGACTAAGAAAGAAAGCTAAAGTTTCTGATAATCGCTCTGTTTATTATTAATAGGAGCTTCGATGAAGGATACAAAAAAGGACTTGATGTAGATCGAGTCCTTTTTTTTTGTGTGTGTGATATTTCCTTTAAGTGCGATGGTGAGTCCAGTCCGACATGGGACGTAAGTCCCTTGCCGGAATGTGCCTTTACAATGAGTGCTGTAGGTACGACACAAAAACATGCTACATTTTGCGGCACTTTGGGGCAAGAAATTAGCTGGTTTTCGCATGGTGCTGAAGTTTTGACTTCATGCCTTATTGGTCTGGCAAATTCATTTGCAAGTGTAGGGATGGCGAAGCAGCATCCCGCCAAATTGAACTGCAAAAGAGACCTATGCTTCCAAATGAACCTGTCTGCTGAAAGCTGCTGAAAGGCAGGTTTGGAAGTACCAAGCCACCACCAGATTGGGCATCAAGCAAGCAAAATGCAAGTTGTCCATTAACCTGCCAACCGTTGCGGTAGCAGGCAGGCACCATTTTCCAAAGGTTTCCCATGAAAAAAGTCAACTTACATTTTGCGGCAGTCTAGGAAAGGAATTAGCTGGTTTTCTCCAAATAAATAGCGTGTACTCCATAGAAAACCAAGTTTTCCCATATCGAAAACCAAAATAAATCCCTATCTTTACCTGACTATCTACATACAATCCTTATACCGCTAGAATCCTACCTACTATGCCTATCACCCATTGGATTTCCACTAAACTCGCATCCATTCTTTTCAAAAGAGTGGTCAATAAGAGTATTGACGGTCTCACGCAGGAGTCTTTTGAGCAGAGATTGAATCAAGTCATCAACCAAACCATCGATGCCTATGAAGCTCAATATGACATCGCTAAGGACGATGCTTCGGCGCATCATTTTGTGAAGTCTGCGGATTTGGTCGCTATCTTGGTGGAATTTAGCTTCTTTTCGGATTTCGATGAAGCCCGTCTGGAAGATACCTTGCGGAAAAATCCAAAGGTCCAAGACTTTCGTAAACAAGAAGTCAGTGATTTTTACCGCTTATTTTTAGCGAAAGCGGCCGAAGATCCCTTTTTGCGCAAGCTGGATATAGAAGCACATTACAAGGAGGAGATTTTTAAGGTTTCCGAAAGGCAGGAAGAAACAATTCAAGCCATTGATGAAGTCAGTATGGGCATGAAGGAATTGATGGACCAAGGTAATCAAAATCAAGTACTGCTCGAAAAGCTACTCAAGAGGCTTTCGCCAAATGAGCGGCAATCTGTACTCCATAAAATGGGTATTTCGACGAAAGTGGATGGGAATAATAATCTCGTCGTCGCCGGCAATGATGGCACCACCGTCACCGTCCATCAATACTATAACCAACTCCCCCCGCAAGAACAAGAGCAATTAATCAATTCCATCAAATTCATCACCACCCCGCCACCCGACCCGCAACACTTCAAAGGTCGTAATCAACTCCTAAAAGACCTGCATCAACAACTCCAAGATGACGAAAAACTACTCATCGTCAACGGTCTTGGCGGCATGGGCAAGTCCGCCGTCGTTGCCCGCTACATCCACCGACCCCAATACCGTAATGCCTACGACCAAATCGCCTGGATCACCATCAGCGACAGTATCGAAGAACAAGTCACAGCACAGTTGGGTGTGGGCCTGCACTTGGACTACAGCCAAAAACCGGACAATCAATCCAATTGGGACTATCTCATCCAACACCTAATCAATGACACCCGCAATAACCTACTCATCATTGATAATGTCAATGAATTGGCGGCATTTGGCGACATAGAATACGACATCAGGCGCATCCCTTGGAAGGTGCTCATCACCAGCCGCGTGCTGCCCGAAGACTTTGCCCATCTCCCCGT
>JANTGI010000091.1 GCA_024762995.1 Saprospiraceae bacterium
ATAGCAGCTTGCTGCGCAAAATAGCAGCTTGCTGCGCAAAATAGCAGCTTGCTGCGCAAAATAGCAGCTTGCTGCGCAAAATAGCAGCTTGCTGCGCCCCAACACCAAAAGCAGCTTGCTGCGCCCCAAAGACCAAAAGCGACCGCAGGGAGCGCACCAAAGACCAAAAGCAGCTTGCTGCGCCCCAAAGACCAAAAAAACACCTACCTTTGCAACTTCGTTCAAAATCTAACGATTCAAAAAATATCTTGACTAAACAAAACTTCATGCACGAAATCAGAAATATTGCCATTATTGCTCACGTAGATCACGGCAAAACCACCCTAGTGGATAAGATTATTCACGCCTGCAACACGCTCGATACGCACAAAGAACACGGTGAATTAATATTGGACAATAATGATATTGAGAGAGAACGCGGTATTACTATTCTTGCCAAAAATGTATCTGTCACCTACAAAGATGTCAAAATTAATATCATTGACACACCGGGTCACTCTGATTTTGGTGGGGAAGTCGAACGCGTGCTAAAAATGGCAGACGGTGTTCTCCTTTTGGTGGATGCTTTTGAAGGCGCCATGCCACAGACTAGATTTGTTTTGAGTAAAGCCATAGAATTAGGGCTAAAGCCGATTGTGGTGGTCAACAAGGTCGATAAAGAAAACTGTACTCCGGATGAAGTGCAAGAGAGTATCTTCGATTTGATGTTCAATTTGGAAGCCACAGAGGAACAACTCAATTTTGAGACCTTATTTGGCTCCGCTAAATTTGGCTGGATGAGCCCAGATTGGACCAAACCAACCAGTAATATTTTCCCTTTGTTGGATGTTATCCTTTCGGAAATACCAAACGCTCCCTACAATCCCGGAGATGCCCAAATGCAAATCACCTCGCTAGACTATTCCAGTTTTAAAGGCAGAATTGCCATTGGACGTATTTTTCGGGGAGACTTGGAAGTCAAAAAAGACTACGTATTATGCAAAAAAGATGGCTCTACGAAGAAGGTACGTATCAAAGAATTATATGTTTTTATCGGTTTAGGAAGAGTACAAGTTGAAAAGGTTAGAAGTGGTGATATTTGTGCTATTGTCGGTCTCGAAGACTTTGAAATTGGGGATACGATTGCGGCCATTGACAATCCGGAGCCTCTGCCCCGTATATCCATTGACGAGCCAACGATGAGTATGCTGTTTACCATCAACAACTCCCCTTTCTTTGGGAAGGAAGGAAAATATGTCACATCTCGACACTTGAGAGATCGCTTAATGAAAGAAACAGAGAAAAACCTGGCCTTACGTGTTGAGACTACCGATACAGAAGATAAATTTAACGTTTATGGTAGGGGCATACTTCATCTTTCCGTCCTAATCGAAAACATGCGCCGCGAAGGCTATGAACTTCAAGTCGGTAAACCACAAGTCATCATCAAAGAAATTGAAGGTGTCAAGCACGAACCTGTAGAAATCCTAGTTATTGACATCCCTGAAGAATATGCCGGAAAAGCCATCGAATTGGTCACCAAAAGAAAAGGAGATCTGCTGGCCATCGAACCGAAGGGCGATCTGCAACATCTCGAATTTGAAATCCCATCAAGGGGTTTGATTGGACTACGGACTAATATACTGACTGCTACAGCCGGTACCGCAGTGATGACCCACCGCTTCAAAGAATTTAAGCCAATGAAAGGCGAGATTTCTACTCGTTTAAAAGGCTCTCTCGTTTCCATGGAAGCCGGTCAAGCCTTGGCATTTGCGCTCGATAGATTACAAGATAGGGGTAAGTTTTTTGTAGGTCCCGGCGACAAAGTATATCGGGGACAAGTAATCGGCGAAAACACCCGTTCCGGCGATTTAGACTTGAATGTCATCAAAGGTAAAAAACTCACCAATATGCGTGCTTCCGGATCGGATGATTCTGCCAAATTAGCTCCTAAAACTGTCTTTTCTATGGAAGAAGCCATGGAATACATCAATGAAGATGAATATTTGGAAATTACTCCGGAAAACCTGCGGATGAGAAAAATTAATTGGAAAAAAAGCTAAGTTTCTCCAAAAATCTCTCCTAAGGGACACAATCAGAATAAACGTCCATAATTAGGCGAGATTATTTTGAGATTAGACAAGGCGAGAAGAGCGATGGTAGCCCGGCTACCAGAGTGATGAGCAACGCAGAATAATCACAAAAGAAGCCGTATAAAATGGACATTTATTTTGGACGTGTCCCTAAGAAGCGGAAAAGATTTTCAATTGGGCGGTGTCGCACAAAAAATAGTACATACAAAAAAAAGCCCGTTCCTAATAAGGGAACAGGGCTTTTTTAAATTTAGTGGAGCTGGAGGGAATCGAACCCTCGTCCAGACAAAGCGTCACAGAACCTTCTACATGTTTAGTTTTTGTTCGGATTTTCGAGAAAGCTATAAGCACAAAAACAAGCGATAGCTTTCCTTATCTTCTGAATTTCGGGGAACAACTCGAAGCCCTTTTGTCCCCTAACCTGAACGTTTTTTTATAAGCGTCACGCTGTGTATCAGGTGTCAAGCGTAAGGCCTAAAGGCTTTCTAATTAACTAATTAGGCAGCCATGGCTACATTGTAGTTGCCATATAAAGTTTGAAAGTCATTTTTTACAGAGTGAACTAACGTGCTCTGACATGCTAATTAAGCAACTTACTTTCCTGTCAATACCAGTCAGCCCCTTTGGGCTTTCCACTAAATAAATAACACGCCTTGCCACCGTTTTGTTCCACATCACCCGAAAAATGCCCAAAAACTTGGCAAACACATCTTTTTGAATTGAGTACGTGACATAATGTGGGAAGTTTAATATGTTAACCCACCTGCATCGGTGAAGCAGCCTTCGTGTCCTTAATATTGAAAAAATTGAACCACTAAGAAACGCCCAAACTCCCAAAAATCACTCCAACCCATACTGCTTAATCTTCCGATAAAGAGTCCTTTCGGAAATGCCCAAATCCGAAGCAGCATCTTTCCTTCGGCCATTATGCTTATCTAAGGCCTTCACGATAAATTCTTTTTCCATCTGCTCCAAAGAAAGCGACTCTTCGACGACTTCTGCCTGTTCATAATGCGCTTTCATAGCAGAATCTACCACGGTCGGTTTTACTTGAGTTGGCGCCTTCCAGTCATCATTTGCCAAGTCCGGAACAATGCCTACCGGCTCAGGACTAGGATATTTAATGATGTCCGTAGAAGGGTGCGGATGAGTTTCCATCAAAAAACTGGAAGAATCATATTCAGGCATCTTCAAATTATTAGATTCTACTAATTTATAGACCAATTTTTTCAATTGCGTCATATCCTTTTGCATATCAAAAAGCACCTTGTAAAGCAGGTCTCTTTCGTGTATAGCACTGTCTTCCTTGGTCATGATGGCCGGCAAGTTCTTGCGAACAATGGTTGGTTTTACCGAAAGGACATCTGCAGCCGTCACCACTCTATTTTCCGAAAGGACAGAGAGTTGCTCCGCCAAATTCTTTAACTCCCTGATATTTCCCGGCCAAGAATAACCCACCAGCAAATTCTCCGCTTCGGCATCCAATCGTATGGGAGAAGTCCGATATTTATCGGCAAAATCCATGGCAAATTTCTTGAAAAGAGTCGGGATATCTTCTCGGCGCTCCTTGAGAGAAGGCACCTTAATAGGCACCGTATTCAGCCGATAATACAAATCTTGTCTAAATTTTCCTTTAGCCACCTGCTTTTCCAAATCCACATTAGATGCCGCAATCACTCGCACATTAGTTTTGCGGACAACTGAAGAGCCCACACGCAAAAACTCCCCACTCTCCAACACCCGTAACAAATAGGACTGCGTATCTAAAGGCATTTCGGAGATTTCATCCAAAAAGATAGTCCCCTTGTCCACGGTTTCAAAATATCCTTTTCGGTCGGCAGAAGCACCGGTAAACGCCCCCTTATCGTGCCCAAACAACTCCGAGTTTATTGTACCCACCGGAATAGCCCCACAGTTGACTGCAATAAACGGATGATGCTTGCGCGAACTAGTCGCATGAATGACCCTAGAAAAAACTTCTTTCCCTACCCCACTTTCTCCACTAATCAAAACAGTCAAATCGGTGTTTGCCACACGTACAGCAGTATCCAAAGCCTGATTCAGCAAGGGGGAGTTACCAATAATTCCAAATCTTCTTTTTATCTCTTGTATGTTCATTATCAGTTACTTAGGTTACACAATCTCGCCACGTAAGCTGGCACTTGTCCCACTCAATATCCTAACATGGGTATAATCTCCTTTGCCCAAACCTTCCTTTTTGGGAAAATTAACGACCTTATTTTGGGAAGTTCGCCCCTTAAAGTCATTTTCTGACCGCTTAGAATTTCCTTCTATCAGCACCTTAAAAACCTTACCAATATCATTTTGATTATGTGCATACGAAAGTTGATTTTGCAGCCTAATCACCTCATTCAGTCTCCGTTTTTTGACTTCTTCAGGGACATCGTCCGTCAATCTTTTTTGCGCAGGCGTACCCGGCCTTTCGGAATAAGCAAACATATACGCCATAGAATATTTGGCTTGCTCCATCACATACAAAGTATCTTTATGCTCTTCTTCGGTTTCGGAACAAAAACCCGTCATCATATCCGAAGAGATGGCACAATCCGGTATAATCTCATAAATACGCCGCACCTTATTCAAATACCATTCTTGGTCATAAGTCCGGTTCATCAGCTCCAAAATCCTTGAATTACCGGCTTGTAGCGGCAAATGGATATACTTACAAATATTTTCGTGATCTCTAATCGCATACAGCACTTCATCCGTAATGTCCTTGGGGTGAGAAGTCGAAAAACGCACTCTCAAATCCGGATGGACACCTGCGACCAGCACCAAAAGTTGGGCAAAAGTCATTTCTTCCTTTGTTTCCGGATTGACCCAATTATAAGAATCTACATTTTGCCCCAGCAAGGTCACGTCTCTATATCCCTTGCGGAAAAGGTCTTCAGCTTCCGCCAAAATGGAATAAGGTTCCCGGCTCCGTTCCCGTCCACGCGTAAAGGGCACGACACAAAAAGTACACATATTGTCACATCCGCGCATGATAGAAATAAAACTGGAAATGCCGTTATCATCTAATCGTGTCGGTAGGATATCATCATAGGTCTCCACACGGGAAAGAAAAACATTCACTCCTTTTTCTCCCCCTTCAATGGCCGGTATTAAACTTGGCAAATCTCGATAAGCATCCGGGCCGGCCACCAAATCAACTATTTTTTCTTCTTCCAATAACGTGGATTTTAAGCGCTCCGCCATACAACCCAAGACACCGACTTTGACATGCGGATTTTTTTGCTTAATGAGCTGATAGTATTTCAGGCGTTTTCGAATGGTATCTTCCGCTTTTTCACGAATGGAACAAGTATTGACCAATATTAAATCTGCCTCTTCTATCTTTTGCGTATTACCATAATCCATCGTATCCAAAACAGAGGCGACAATCTCCGAATCATTGAAATTCATCGCACATCCATAGGATTCAATATAAAACTTCTTAGACTTGGGCCCCTTGCTTTTGGTCTGAAGAGCGGTGCCCTGGATGGATTCATCCATTTTCTCTAGGTCAAAATTGACTTTTACGTCTTTTCTATCTAACATTTTCACAAGTTTTCTGCTACGGGAACATCATCCCCCAAGGGATGCGCCATAAAAATCTTCTCCTCTTATTAAATCTCCAAATAATCTCGTCTAATGTGGCATTTATTCTGATGATGTCCCTTAGGAGCACGCCCAAAATAAATGTACTTTTTATGTGGCTTCTTTTGTGATTATTCTGCGTTGCTCATCACTCTGGTAGCCGGGCTACCATCGCTCTTCTCGCCTTGTCTAATCCCAAAATAATCTCACCTAATTAAGTACATTTATTCTGATTGTGTTCCTTAGCTATTCAATTTTGCGACAAAGATAAGAAAATTATAGGACTGATATGACATTTTGGCAGAAAAAGGGAAACAGTGTGTGTATAAGAGATTGCACAAAAAACAATATCAGATTGGCTAGTGGTCGTCATAACCTGCTATGCCTCCAAAATCCGGCTACTAAGATGTCACTCCTATGGAGTTTTAATTGACCGAAGATACAAACGGAAACAGCAAGCTTATTACAGGCGTTGCGGAGCAAAACCTACAACAAATCCAAACGCCCCAAATATACATTAGAACCAACAATCAACTTCGCAATATAAACTCCTGATAATAAACCTTTTACCCGCAAGGGACTAAGACTATTTACATTTTGTCGAAAGACCAATCGACCACTAAAATCGAAAAGAAATAAATCTCCCGATTTCTCATCACCAAAATCTAAAGTAAATGTTTCCATAGCCGGATTGGGACGAATGACGAGCGGAAGAGTCGATGACTCCGGACTAAAAATTCCTAAAGGCTGTGGCAAATCAGTTTTAAACGCAGATAAACCACCCCGTCGATTACCGACAACCATTTCGCGAAAGCCATCTTGATTTAAATCCCAAAAATCCGGATATATCTGCCCTCCTGTGCGAGTGCCCCCAAAGTCATCCGATACTTTTGTGAAAGCACCATTACCATTGGCTTCGATGTCCGTATATTCAAATATCTGCCCACTCTCGCTTCCGCAAAATAATCTAAACACCCCATTCTCCTTCCACATGCGGGGCACACTATATCCCGAAAAATTACCATTCACCCGTGTATCAATCTCCCCCCAAAATGGATTATTGGGAGCGGCTTCATGATTACTATTAAAATCAGGCGCGCCGACCGCACCAATATTTTGTAGAAAGTTGACATTTCCGCTTCGTTCGCCAACAAGAATATCCGTCAGATTATCGCCATTCACATCAACCATAAAAGGGGCCGCCGCCAAACCCACATCAATACCTTTAAAGGGAAAGATTGGAGCCGCAAAATCCAAAGGCTGCCCCGCTCCGGCAATATTTTCAAAATAATACATTTGACCCAAAAACTCCCCAACTAACAAATCTAAGTCACCATCCCCATCCAAATCCCCAAAATTTGGGGTAAAATTCCAATGCGCCGGAGATTGCGCCATCATCTGGAGATAATTTGTATCTACCAATTCATATTTGGGCAACCACTTATTGCCAATATTCTCATACAAATATAAGCGACTATCGGGATCATCCGTTTCCATATAAAAACTCTGATTGCCCACGACCATATCCATATCACCGTCCCCGTCCACGTCCACCAAAGCCGGATAAGCTCCGGTACCTAAATCAATCATGTCCCCACCCAAAAAATCTTTTTGTCCGAATACAAACTGCAGATTAGACATGGAGCCCAGATTCTCATATCGCCAAGAATTATTCCGGCTAATGGAAAAGCTGGCATCATTGGGCGCGCTTATCAGGTCCTTATCTCCATCATTATCCAAATCCGCCGCAAAAATCCCCGGAAATAGAGGAATATCTATCGGGCTATTATTTGGAAACAAGGTATCTTGGGCCGTCATATAAGCCTTTTGTGGCGTGCCCGTATTGGTCAGCAAGACGATATTGTTGTAAGAGACATCCCCCAAAAAAAGCTCTTTATCCCCGTCAACATCCACATCCATCGCCAATAAAGTTGAACCGGCATGTCGAGACCCTACTTGACCACCTCCCTGAAAAGATTCGGCGCAGGTGTTTGGATTATCGCTCAAGGTAATAGCGGTGGATAGACCACTTTCGTAAAATTTTCCCCAACAATTATCTGCTATTTTAAATATCAAGGTATCGACCCCATATCCCTGCTCTTGCGAGAAATTGCGAAAATACAAGACATATCCCCCGTTGGAAGCAAAAGTCAAAATATCCGTATCCCCGTCATTATCAACATCAACGATAGCCGGAATATCAATATTACTCACATATAAGTTGACCAAGGCTCCGGTAGATGACGGATAATACAACACATCGAAGGCTTGCCCGAAGCTTAATTTATCAAAGGCCAGTTTATTGCCTACCCAATGTCCTTTATGAACTTCCACCCCGGCAATCCCTAGCTGACTTGAATATGCAAAAATATCAGGCGCACCATCCGAATTATAGTCATACATCAAAGCCCATTTATACAATTTCGGAAAATGCTCCAACAATTCGGGCGCGTATTCATACCCTATGGAGCCGGCTACCCCTTTGTTTTTAAAAGCGGACAACGCATTGCCTTCCTTATCAAACACAAATAAATCCTTGATGCCATCTCCGTCTAAATCAACTTCCGAAAACTCCGGCAAATTCATGCCGCCGGCAAGGGCCAACGACCACGGTTGACCATTGTAGCCTATCTCAAAAGCAAATCTTTCGAGAGATTGCCCAAACAAAATCACCGAAAAAAAACTAAAAATTATAATAAAAGTCGTATTCTTACCCATCATTTGAAAATTTGGTGACTACCATCCATTACAAACATAACTATTTAACGGACATGAAACAAAAATTACCCTTCCTTTTTGTCTTTCTGTGGACTATCTCAGGCTTAACCGGTCAATCTATTTCGGATTTTGATTTATCCGCCGTCCGGCAAAATCAAGAGGAATTTTTACAAATTCGAGCAAACGATGTACAAGGAGAACAGGAATTTTGGATCAATGGAGACACGCAGAAGCTCATGTTCAATCAAGGCGTTGCTCAAATCCCCATCAACCTAACCAAAGTCGGGAAATTATTTGTAGTTAAACAATCAAAGAAAATAAAGATCTATCATTTTGCCAAAAGGTCTAATGGGACCATTCGAAGCCAACATATCCCAATCTGGCTATCGATTATCCCCCCGTTAATGGCGATTATATTGGCCTTAGGATTTAAGGAAGTGGTTGTCAGTTTGTTTTCCGGTATTTGGGCCGGTGCCTTTATAGCTGGTGGATTACGGATTGATTCTCTTTTTTATTTTATTCAAAGTTTTTGGCATGTACTGACCAAGTATATTGTACAAGGACTATATGACACGGGGCATATTTCGGTCTTAGTTTTTTCGGTGCTCATAGGCGGCATGGTGGCCATTATTTCCAGAAACGGCGGAATGGCCGGCGTGGTCAAATCTCTAACCAAATATGCCAAAACACCAAGGTCGGCGCAATTAATCACGTGGGTATTAGGAGTGGCCATTTTCTTTGATGACTATGCCAATACGCTGATTGTAGGCAATACCATGCGTCCGGTGACAGACAGGTTTAAAGTTTCCCGTGAAAAACTCTCCTATATCGTAGATGCAACAGCCGCTCCGGTGTCTGCTATTGCGTTTGTAACGACTTGGATTGGTGCGGAATTAGGGTATATTGATTCAGGGTTGACCGGACTTGAGCATTTTAGCTCGGACTTGACTCCCTACGCTATTTTTCTTGCATCCCTGAAATATTCTTACTACCCGCTGTTTACCTTAATATTTATGCTGTTAATAATTCGCAGTGGACGGGATTATGGTCCCATGTATCGGGCAGAGTACCGAGCACGTACGACGGGAGCGGTATCTTCCGTGAGCGATGTCAATGTAAATACCGAAGACATGGAAGATTTAACACCGATAGAAGGCGCCCCCCTAAAATGGTATAATGCGGCCCTACCTGTTTTGACAGTGGTATTGGTCACACTATATGGTTTAATCCATACGGGTATGGAAGTCATAGGGACTGACCTTGCGGAAAAAGGCATCCGGCTTCCCAACGAAAACTGGGGTACCATCTGGAGTAAAATAGGCTTATTGACTAACGAACCCAATGCCGGCGCCGTCATAAAAGTCGGAAAAGTTATCGGAAGTGCGGATTCCTATGTGGCTTTACTTTGGGCTTCCGTTAGTGGGATATTGGTCGCAACAATTCTTACTGTTGGAGCTCGAATAATGAATATCAAACGAACCATGGACACTTTGTTGATGGGTTTTAAGGCGATTATGCCGGCCGTGGTGATATTGACTCTTGCATGGGCGTTGGCGATGACGACCAATGAATTGCATACTGCCGACTTTTTGACAGAAATAATGCGGGATAGTATTTCGCCATATTTTGTGCCACCGATTATCTTTATTTTGGCAGCGCTCATTTCCTTTTCGACAGGTTCTTCATGGAGCACGATGGCCATTTTATACCCCATTGCAATCCCAACCACATGGGCTGTAAGTCACGCCGCCGGACTCCCGGAAGATGTCAGCCTAGAGATATTATTCAATGTGGTGGCTACCGTGTTGGCGGCATCAGTTGTTGGAGACCATTGCTCGCCCATATCGGATACCACCATACTAAGTTCCTTGGCTACAAAATGCAATCATATCGACCATGTACATACTCAAATGCCTTATGCGCTTACCGTTGGGGCAGTCAGCTTAGTTTCTTGTACGTTAGCTGCTTATTTTGGAGGGGGCGCGCTGGTCTCGGGTTTGCTGCTACTTGGTGGATTTGTGGTTATGTACTTGATTATTCGGTTTTTGGGTAGGAAGGTGGATGGATAAAAGGAGGGTGGTCTTTGGGGCGCTCCTGCGTCGCTTTTGGTCTTTGGGGCGCTCCTGCGGCGCTTTTGGTCTTTGGGGCGCAACAAGTTGCTTTTGGTTGGGGCGCAGCAAGTTGCTTGTGGGGGCGTAGTAGGCTGCCTTTTATGGAAGAGCAATACCTGTATGTCGTTATACCGTTGTGCCACAATACCGTTATTCCATTGTGTCGTTATACCATTAAACCGAAGTACCGAAACTTAAATAAAAAGTAAAATGCCTTATCATAAAGTTTCTCGGCTAAACCAAAACATAAGGCTGTCCGACTACCTGTTGGGAGTATTTGAAGGTCTTCCCACTAGAAGTAGTATCAAAAAAGCCATCAAACGTAAATTGATTACGGTAAATGGTCAATGGCAACCTAGTGGCTATTGGGTGCAAAATATGGATCTCATCACCTACAATGACACCCTACGTTTACCACGCAAAATATTGGAATACAAAGTACCCATATTGCACGAAGATGACTATTTGGCCATTATTCACAAACCGGCGGGTATTTCCGTTACCGGGAATCAATTTTTTACCATCCAAAATGCGCTGCCCTTTAATCTCGAAATGTCCATGTCCACAGATGCTATCGTCCCCATGCCGGTACATCGTCTGGATAATCAGACATCGGGTCTCCTCCTTATTGCTAAAACTAAAGAAGGTTGTTTTTTTTTATTCCGATACGTCATTTACTCTTTGATTAAATGCGTGTTTGGATAAAAACAATTACCTTTGCGCCCGGAAAATAAAGTCGATATTCAAAAGGAGTGCCTAGTGGGCTTTTTGGCGCAAGCACATCCTACCAAATGACTTTATGACCACATTTCCCCGGCCATCAAAAGATGTCCACATAAATCTTAAAGCATGATCCGGTAAAAGCGGGTTGTGCCTTACAAAAATAATGAATATGGCTACCGTAAAAAGAGTTGCAATTAATGGGTTTGGAAGAATTGGAAGACATTTGTTTCGTGAATTATCCGGAATGAAAGGCATCAAAGTTGTTGCTGTAAATGACTTGGCTGATTTAAAAACATTGACTCACCTCCTAAAATATGATACCGCTCAGGGGATTTTTGATAAAAATATTTCCCTTGTTAAGGATGGTTTTAAGATGGGTAGATCTAAGGTTCTTGCTTTCTCTCAAAGAAACCCTGAAGAATTGCCATGGAAAGAATTAGATATTGATATAGTCGTCGAATGTACGGGGTTTTTCAGAACTAAAGAGTCCGCCGGTTTGCACCTTAAAGCCGGAGCTAAAAAGGTTCTCTTGTCCGCACCCGCTAAAAGTCCGGGAGTCAAAACCGTGGTGATAGGAGTTAATGAAAAGGAATTAAAAGCTTCCGACAAGATTATTTCTAATGCCTCCTGCACCACCAACTGCCTTGCCCCAGTCACTAAAGTCATCGTGGATAATTGGGGATTCAGATTTGGCTCCTTCTCTACCGTCCACTCCTATACTGCCGATCAACGGTTGCAAGATGCACCACATAGAGACTTAAGAAGAGCACGGGCCGCTGCCCAAAACATCATTCCGACTTCAACCGGGGCCGCCATCGCTACCGGTATTGTGATTCCTGAAGTAAAAGGGAAGATGACAGCCATGGCCTACCGTGTTCCAACAATTACAGGCTCAATCATTGAGCTAAACTGTACCATCAAAGAAAAAACAACGTTGGAAGAAGTGCTTGCCACATTCAAAAAAGCGGCCAATGGCTCAATGAAAGGAATCCTAAAGTATAATGAAGAACCCATCGTCTCCAGTGATATTATTGGTAGTGATTATTCTTCTATTTTTGATGCGCCCTTGGTGGAGCTCAATGGAAAAAATTTGCGAGTCATTAGTTGGTACGACAATGAAGCCGGTTATTCGGCAAGATTGGCTCAATTAGTAAGTCTCGTTAAAGTATAATTGCCTGGGAGTATTGGGGATCACTCAATACTCCCATATATTTTGGTTGGGCGAGCATATCTCTTAAAACCGATGTATCCATTCGTTACAAACAAACCAACTAACCATCCAATTCAATGCCATGAATTTTAAAGATAAGAAAGTATTAATCCGCGTTGATTTTAATGTTCCCCTAGACAAAGATTTTCATATAACTGATGACACGCGCATTCGTGCCGCTATTCCTTCGATCAAACAATTATTGGAGCGTGGTAGTGCTGTTATCATCATGTCGCATTTGGGGAGACCACTAAAAAAATTAAAGGAAGATGGTTCGATTGACAGAGAGCGATTTACTTTAAAGCATATCGTCCCTAGATTGAGCGAATTATTGGGTCAACCCGTTCTTTTTGCGAAAGACACCGTAGGAACTGATGCGACAAAAAAGGCAAAAGAATTAAAACCGGGTCAAGTACTATTATTGGAAAATACTAGATTTGAACCGGGTGAGAAGAAAGGCGACAGAGAGCTTGCGCAAAAAATGGCCAATCTCGCCGATATTTATATCAATGATGCCTTTGGCACGGCCCATAGGGCGCACGCTTCTACATCTGTTGTTGCTTCATTATTTGATGCTAAGCACAAGTCCTTTGGCTTGTTGATGGAAAAGGAAATTTTAAATGCCAACAAACTTTTGAATAATCCGGAGAGACCCGTCACAGCTATTGTTGGTGGCGCCAAAGTCTCTGACAAAATGTTACTTTTGGATAAGCTCATTGATTTGGCGGACAATATAATCATCGGGGGTGGGATGGCCTATACTTTTTTCTTAGCGAATGGAGGACATATCGGCAACTCTCTTGTGGAAAAAGACCGGGTTGAACTAGCCAAAAATTTACAACAAAAAGCACATCAAAAGGGAGTCAATATCTATCTTCCCGTGGATTCGATTATTGCAGACGCTTTTAGTGAAGATGCCCATACTTTGGTGGCCAACAGCATGGATATTCCCGATGGATGGATGGGCTTGGATATCGGTCCGGAAGCAGCCACTGCCTTTGGTGATGTCATTAAAAAATCTAAAACAGTTCTTTGGAATGGCCCTATGGGTGTGTTTGAGATGCCTCCTTTTGCCGGAGGAACTCATTCGGTGGCAAAATCCGTCGCTGAAGCGACAGCCAACGGAGCATTTACCCTTATCGGGGGCGGAGATTCCGTCGCAGCCATCAATCAACTAGGACTTGCCGACAAGGTGAGTTATGTCTCGACAGGTGGCGGCGCTATGCTTAAATTTCTGGAAGGAGCTAAGTTGCCCGGTATTGAAGCCATCGAAGGTTAAGGCTCTCTCATCGCAATAAAAGTTTCCTACACTTTTGCAAATGAACCTGTCTGCAGAAGGGTTTGAAAGACCTTTCCCGGTTATTTCTTCTATGAATGGCACGGATGGAATTATCCGCTCATCAGCATAACAGAAGCAGATAGGACAAAAAAACTCCCGCATAATAATGCAGGAGTTTCCATTCATTTGGTTGAATGTTGTTTATTTACTTCGGTGTTTTACCACCATCCAAATAGTCTTGCAGCTTTTCTAACTCATCCCATTGACCCTTAGCAGCAAGAGCCGCCTGTTGAGGCCAAGTATCCGGTTTAGCCATTCTGTATCGTGGGCCGGCGGCATCCAAAATAGATTGGATTTTTTTGACTGAAGTTTTAGCCAATTTTGCCCAAGTAAAGATTCCTTCTGCATTCAACAGAGATTCAATCTTTGGGCCGATACCTTCCACCTTCTTCAAATCATCTTTTTTGACGACTGCGGCTTTTTTAGCGGTCGTTTTTTTAGAGTCCCCTTTTTTCTTGATGGTGGATGTCTTGGCTTGCTTGAGACGACCGTCTTTGTCCCAAATGCCTAATTTAATAAACATTTTTTCGATTTTGGCGTCGGTCAAACGTCCGTCGGTCACTTCTCTTCCGGTATCAAATTCCTTTTGGTGTTTGATTAACTTCTTCCAGTCTCCTTTGGCCGCTAATCCTGCCTGTAAAGGCCAAGTAGTCGGATCAATAATGCGATAACGTCCTCCGGCTTCATCTAACCATTTCTTGATGGTTGTAGCCTTTAAGGAAGCTAATTTTTTCCAAGTCTTCACCCCATGCTCTCTAAGGAAGGCATCCATCTTAGGTCCAATACCCTCGACAACTTGTAAGTTATCTTGAACTTTTGCGTAAGCAGAAGGAATGGCCTTCACTTTCTTCTTCACGGGTGCTTTAGTAATGACCGGTTTTTTGATAACAGTAGCCACGACTTTTTTCGCTGCCGGTCTGGCCATGCAATTAGCCAAATCTTTTTCTAAGGCCGCAAGCTTAACCTCCAAACGACCATAGTCACCTTGCAACCCTTGATACTTGGACTTCCATTCCTTTATCTGAGAATCATACTGCGACTTTGTGGTTTGCAATTTTGCTTCATAGCCAGACAATTGCCCTTCCAGTGTATTAATTCTTGACTTATAATTGCCGACATCTCTCAATACCGCCTTTAATTCTCCTTCTAAAGAAGAAATCTTCGCTTTATACCCATTGACTTCCGTCTCTAACTTAGACCTTAAAGAATTAATTTGTGTGCTGTATTGGGTAATTTCCCCTTCATACTTCGTCTTCAAAGAGTTTGCTTTCTCTAAAGTTTGAGTCACATTCATTTCCAATGCCCCCACTTTAGACTTATAAGTTGTTAGACGATATTCGTAATCTTCACGCAACTTATTGATGGTTGCTTTGGTGGTATTCAAATCTTTCTCTAAGCTATTCACCTGTGCAGAATAGTTTCTTAGCTGACCTTCATACTGCTTCTTTTCTTGCTCATACTTGCCTTTTTCGGCTTCTGCAGCATTCCACTTTTCTTCAAAAACCAATAATCGCTTTTTATAGTTATCAAGCTGCTTTTCATAATCCGCTTTTAATTGAGCGGTGGCGTCATTACCGGCCTTGATGCTCTTCTCAAAACTTACCAAACGTGTCTTGTAATTGCCGATTTGAGCTTCATAGTCCGATTTCAATTTTGCGGAAGCGTCATTAGCGGCTTTGAGCTT
>JANTGI010000092.1 GCA_024762995.1 Saprospiraceae bacterium
GTCATAGCAGGTTATTTTCAAATTTCAAGCTCCATAGGAGCGAAATCTTTGTAGCCCTAGAATATTGTTTTGGTGCAATCTGTTATTCACACAAAAAAAGTGGAGCACCTAAATAGTTGCAATTCTGTCAATTCTAGCTCCATAGGAGCGACACCTTTGTAGCCCGCAACGTTAGTGGCGGGATAAAAGCATACCCCAACTGCCAGTCATAGCAAGCTATGTTGGAAAAACCAACGCAGAGTAAGAGAAAATTTGAAATATTTAGTAACTGGTATTGTCTAAAAAATAAGCTTCAAATTTTTTCTTAATCAAGGCGGATTTTGGAGGCATAGCAGGTTATGACGACCACTAGTCCAGTTCGGGATATTGTTCTTGTGCAATCTGTTATTCACACAAAAAAAGCGGAGCACCAAAATAGTTGCAATTCGGTCAACTCTAGCTCCATAGGAGCGACATCTTTGTAGCCCGCAACGTAGTGGCGGGATAAAATATTGTTTCTGTGCAATCTGTTATACACACGTCAGCCTAAGACAAAAAACAAATCCCACAAAGCCCGAGCCATTTTGTAATAAAAACCTATCTTTACCATTCATTCTAAAATTTTGGGATATTGACCTATCAACAGATTTTAAAAGACATTAAGCAGAGAAAATTTGCCCCTATTTATTTGCTGCATGGGGACGAGCCTTATTATATCAATAAGCTGACCGAAGCGATTGAGCAAAATGTATTGGCGGAGCACGAAAAAGCGTTTAACCAAGATGTCATTTATGGGAAGGATATTGATGTACCGCGACTCAAATCCTACTTGATGCAATATCCGGCTATGGCCGAAAAACGGGTCGTCATCATCAAGGAAGCGGCTGATTTTAAAGGGTTTAAGGAATTGAAGGCTTATTGGGCACAGCCCAATCCTTCCACGGTTTTTGTGATTGCTCACAAATACAAGAAATTTGGAGCCGGTCTGAAAGCCATTGAAAAAGTCGGAGTTGTCTTTGAATCCAAAAAAGTCTATGAGAATAAACTGCCCAATTGGATTACGGATTACTTAAAATCCAAAAATAGAGACATTCATCCTAATACCGCCATTTTATTGGCAGAATATTTAGGCAACGATCTTTCCAAAATTGCCAACGAATTAGAGAAAATACACTTAAATATTCCGGACGGACAGCAAATTGATAACGGCATCGTCGAAAAATATATCGGCATTAGCAAAGAATACAATGTCTTTGAGTTGCAAGATGCCTTGACCGCCAGAAACTATGAAAAGGCGATGCGTATTGCTTACAATTTATCGGCAAATATCCACAAACAGCCTTTAGTTTTGATTTTGTCTAGTCTGTATGGTTATTTTTCAAAAATATATCTGGCACACAAAAACCAATCAAAGAGTGATGCTGATTTGGCGAAAGCTCTGGGGCTCCGATTCCAATTTCATGTAAAGAATTATCGTCGGGCAATGAAGACTTTTCCCCTTGTGGAGATTTATCGCTGTATGGCACTGCTCCGGGAGTATGACCTAAAAGCGAAGGGATTGGATAATGCGTCGGCTACCCATGGGCAATTGTTGGAAGAGTTGATTTTCAAGACTTTAAATCCTGTAGCTCATGCGAATTGATATCATTTCGGTGGTGCCGGCCTTGTTGAAAGGACCGTTTAGTGAATCGATTATCAAGCGGGCACAAGCCAAAGGTCTGTTGGAGGTCGTCGTGCATGATCTCCATGAATTTGGGAAGGGCAAGTATCGTCAAGTTGATGATTATCCTTATGGGGGCGGAGCTGGCATGGTATTGATGATAGAGCCCATGGTGGCATGTATCGAGTCCTTACGGAAAAAGCGGGATTACGATGAGATAATATTTATGACACCTGATGCTCCGGTATTGAATCAGCCGATGGTCAATGGTTTGTCGATGTTGAATAATATTCTCATTATTGCCGGTCATTTTAAAGGTATTGATGAACGGATCCGGGAACATTATGTCACCAAAGAAATATCAATTGGTGATTACGTACTTTCGGGAGGGGAGCTGGCGGCAGCTGTTTTGGTGGATGCGATAGGTCGTATCTTGCCGGGAGTGATAGGGGACGAGACTTCTGCTTTGACAGATTCTTTTCAGGATGGCATGTTGTCGGCCCCGGTTTATACTCGCCCTGTGGATTTTAATGGATGGAAGGTGCCGGACATCTTGCTGAGTGGCCATCACAAAAATATTGATGCCTGGCGGGAAGAGCAGGCTTTTCGGAGAACCAAAGAGCGTAGGCCGGATTTGTTGAAATAGATTGCCCGGATGGGCTTATCTTAGGGCTACCGAAATAGAGCCATTTAATGGCCGCATTTTTTGCGCCTGCGGCCCCTTTTGCCCAGTAAGCCTATCTTGTCTCTGTGGCATGGGCTCAAAACTCTAAATTTTGTTACTATGTCTTCGTTTCTCGAACAACTCAAATCCAGTTTTATTCATGAAAGTGAACATATCATTGATATTTTGCCAAGATTTGCCATTGGAATAATTGGCTTTTTGGTGGCCTGGTTTATTGGTAATCGGCTAAAGCATATTACTTCCGTCCAATTGACCAAACGGATGGATGACCCCTTGTTGGCCAGCTTTTTTGCCAAAATGCTCAAAGTAATCATTTTGATAGGTGGTTTGATGTTTTTCTTGACCCAGATAGGGTGGGGTGATGCGGCTGCGGGAATTATGGCTACGGCCGGTGTGGGAGCATTTGTTGTTGGTTTTGCCTTACGTGATATAGGCGAAAATTTTTTGGCGGGTGTAATCATGGCTTTTCAGCGGCCGTTTCGTGTAGGAGATACCATCAAGGTAAATGACATTACCGGTGTTATTTTAGGATTATCCTTGCGGGAAACCCATGTGAAGACTTTTGACGGTAAAGACGTATATATTCCTAATGGTATGATTTTGAAAAACCCGTTGATTAATTATACCATCGATGGTTTTATCCGCAAGGATATTACGATATTATTGCCTAATGATGCGGATATTGATCGGGCCATCCAACTGGTACGTTCCGTTGTGGTCGAGATAAACGGCGTATTAAAAGATTCCAAAGCGCCCACTATTTCGGTAACGGGAATAACGCCTGAAGGGCTAGAATTACAAGTTTTTTATTGGGTGGATACGGATGGGGCCATATCTGTAACCGATATTCACAAAGAGGTGATTACGCAATCTGTGGGCATTTTATTGAAAAATGGATTTAAACTGCCTAAGCATATTTTCAATTATAATGACTATTTTCTGCTTAATGACAAGGGCTCCTAAAGAATTACTTTGTTATGGTCATTGGCGATTCGGTACGGGAGTTTGGTGTTTCATCTTTTCTACTCACAGGAGTTAATCTACCAAATACTCACCCAATTGACTAAATACTAAATGAGCAGGGTGAAAAATAAAAAAAATATTTTTTGCCATGATTCTTTGGTTACCTTTGGACTCAAAAGAGAATGTACTGTTATGAACCGCAAAAGTGCATGTTCATATTTTAACGTTTGGCACGTGGAGTCAATGCGGTTTAACCCCATAGGATCAATTTCTATTTTCAAGAAATGTAACTGGAGGGTCTTTTATGGAAACCTCCGTTATTGGCTCCTTTTTTGTACCCTGTCGCCAAACTCTCCGACTTGTAGGTTGCTTATTTTCTCTTCTCCGCCTAAAGTCAATCGCACGGCCGTTCGCACGGTATGAAAACCACTGACACCGGCTGCTCCCGGATTGATGTGTAGTAGGTCAAATACAGGGTCATGCATCACTTTGAGAATGTGGGAGTGACCACAAACATATAAATCTATATTTTCTTTGAGTAATATGTCTTTGACTCTGGAAGTATATCTACCCGGGTAGCCACCGATATGGGTAATGAGCACCTTTAATCCTTCCAATTCAAATATCTGATTTTCAGGAAATTGTTGCCGAAGCTCCGGGGTGTCGATGTTGCCATAAACGGCACGCAAAGGTCTGAGCTCTGCCAGTGTATCAGTCACCAAGCGGTCACCAATATCGCCGGCATGCCAGATTTCGTCGCATTCTTCGAAAAACTTGATAAGCGGTTCATCCAGATACGAGTGCGTATCGGACAAAATTCCAATTCGCTTCATAATATTTTCTATTTTGTCATCATTTAGTAGAGACAAGGAATGCCTTGTCTCTACTATGGCCAATGCTGCGGCAAGCTGGTCGAAAATTAAATGACCTTATTTCTCAAATTCCAAAATGGTTTTCTCGATAATGTTTGCACAATCCAAAATCTGCTCCTTGGTCATCACCAACGGTGGAGCAAAACGGATAATATTACCGTGAGTCGGCTTAGCCAACAAGCCATTGTCTCTAAGCTGCAAACAAATTCTCCAAGCCGTGTCGCTATCTTCAGTATCATTGATTAGAATGGCATTGAGCAACCCTTTTCCGCGAACTTTGCTGACCAAATCGGTTTTTGCAATCATCTCATTCATTTTTTCTCGAAAGAGATTGCCTAAGACAAAGGCATTTTCCGCAAGGTGCTCGTCCTTGACTACTTGCAACGCTTCGATACCTACTGCACAAGCCAATGGGTTGCCCCCAAAAGTAGAACCATGTTCTCCGGGTTTGATGGTCAACATAATCTCATCATCTGCCAATACGGCCGATACCGGCATGGCTCCACCGGATAAGGCTTTACCCAAAATCAAAATATCCGGCTTAAAATCGTAGTAATCGCAGGCTAGGAGCTTGCCTGTACGTGCGATACCGGTTTGGACTTCATCCGCCACAAATAGGGCATTATTTTCATGACAAAGTGCGTACGCTTTGGGCAAATAATCTTCATCCGGTACATATACTCCTGCTTCTCCTTGGATGGGCTCCACGATAAAAGCCGCCACATTGGGATCGTCTAGGGCTTGCGCCAACGCTTCCACATCATTGTAAGGCACAATCTCCAGTCCGGGCAAAAAAGGACCAAAATCATTGGTCGCATCCGGATCTACGGATGCCGAGATCACTCCGAGTGTGCGCCCATGAAAGTTACCGCTGGCAAAAATAATCTTGGCTCGATTTTCCGGAATACCTTTGACCTTATAGGCCCATTTTCGCGCAAGCTTTAGCGCTGTTTCGACTGCTTCCACACCGGTATTGATGGGGAGTACTTTGTCATATCCAAAATAGGAAGTGATATACTGCTCATATTTTCCCAGCATATTGTTGTAAAAAGCTCGGGATGTTAGTGTCAATATCTGCGCCTGATCCGTCATGGCCTTGATGATTCTAGGGTGACAATGACCTTGATTGACGGCAGAATAAGCAGAAAGAAAATCATAGTAACGCTTGCCTTCTACATCCCAAACATAAACGCCTTCACCTTTCGCCAAAACGACCGGCAGCGGATGATAATTATGGGCTCCATATTTGTCTTCCAACTGCATGAAGTCTTGTGCTGTCTTGTTTTTAATCATGCTCTTTTTTTTTGAGCAAAAGTAGGCTTTTTTTGGAGAAATTGCCATAAACGGAGACAGATTGCTTTTTACTGACAAAGAAAATAGGAACAAAAGGTGGACACTCATCCTTCCTACCCCTTCACCACCTTTCATCCTACACCAATTTTCCACTATTCCAAGCCAGATAAGCCTTGATGAAAGGGTCTAATCCGCCATTTAGGACGGCATCGGTATTACGGGTTTCGTAATTTGTTCGATGGTCTTTGACGCGTCGATCGTCTAAGACGTAGGAACGGATTTGGGCGCCCCATTCGATTTTAGTTTTTCCGGCTTCGATTTCGTCTCTTTCGGCGTGTTGTTTTTGGAGTTCGATGTCATAGAGCCTGGATTTGAGCATTTGCATGGCTTTGTCGCGGTTACGATGTTGCGAGCGTTGGTCTTGGCATTCGGCAACGACACCGGAGGGCAGGTGAGTGATGCGAATGGCAGATTCTGTCTTGTTGACATGCTGTCCGCCGGCACCGCTTGCGCGAAAAGTATCCACTTTCAGGTCAGCGGGGTTAATGTCAATTTCGATGGTATTGTCGATGAGTGGATAGACAAAAACCGATGCAAAAGACGTTTGTCGCTTGCCTTGTGCATTGAAGGGACTAACCCGAACAAGGCGGTGGACGCCATTTTCTCCTTTGAGATAACCATAGGCATATTCGCCGTCTATTTCCAAAGTAACAGATTTGACACCGGCAACATCCCCGGGGACACGTCCTAATTCTGTCAATTTGTACCCATTTTTTTCTCCCCACATCACATACATCCGCAAGAGCATCTCCGACCAATCGTTGGCTTCTGTGCCACCGGCTCCACTGTTGATGGTCAATATACAACTCAAATGATCTTCTTCCTTATCTAAGGTCATTTTGAACTCTAATTCGTCTAAAGTTTTGAGTAGTTTTGCGTAAGCGTCTTCAACGACTTCTTCCGATTCTTCGCCAAGTTGCTGAAATTCGTATAGGACTTCAAGGTCTTCCAAACGCTCGTTAAGCGCATTAAAATCCTTCACGATACGCTTGTGCGTGGAGAGTTGTTTGCTTATTTTTTCGGCCCTTTCGGAATCATTCCAAAATTCGGGTGAATAGGTTTCTTGGTCTAAATCTTCAATTTCAATTAATCTTCGATCGACGTCAAAGATATTCCCTGACAGATTGGACTCTGCTGGCTAGGGATTTAAGTTGATCTGTAGTCATTATTTGTATGGATTAGCGCCTTGCGGCAAAATGATTTGCAAATATAGTAGAAATTTTCTCGGTTTTTGTGCCAAACGGTCTTTTTGTGTCTGACAGGCTATTGAAGCGGAGTATTAAATTTTGCTCCAAAGCTTACTCCAGTCTCCCCAGCCCAAAACCCTTTTGGAGAGTCCCAAGATAAGGGCGATGATGACTAAAGTACTGATAAGCATCCCATCCGTATTTACATCCTGATTGTAAAATAGGGCGGGGGTTTGGAGTGCCGAGCCCTTGAAGGTAACCATGGTGGCCGCAAAAATATTGTTGGCAGCATGGAAGCCAAGGGGGATTTCAAGCCCGTCATCCATTACGGCAATGATGGCGAAGAATAGACCTATCAGGAAGTAATAAGAGAGCATCTTGGCCATCCCGAATTGTCGTATTTCCGGATTGGCCCCGTGTAAAGCAGCAAATATTAGAGAAGAAATAATAATGGGCGCCCATCTGTTTTTGAATAATAAGCCGAGACCGGACATGATGTAGCCGCGGATAAATATTTCTTCGAAAGATGTTTGGAGTGGGATAAGAAAAATGGCAATCACTAACAGTAGAAAAAATGGAGCCGGCTGAAAATTCCAGACATAACTCTCCGGACTGCGGAGATAGTTGACCAATTCCATGAGTAGCATGAGACCAAACCATAGGGAAAAGGAATTCAGAATTTTTCGCCAATTGACTTGGCTCCTTGCGGATATAAGAGACTCAAACCGTTTTTTGTGTAACGATCTGACCATTACGTACAAAAACGCCAGACCAAAAATAAATTGTAAGAGCATCAAGGCTAAAACAAGGTTTGCATTAATATTCAAACCGGAGAAATCCATGGATTTGACCAATTCTTGTAGCTGCTCAGTGGAAAGGTCGGTATTTTCCGTTTTTGCGGTGGCAATGGCAATAGCGACCAAAAATGGGAGAGCACCCAAGGTCATTCCCCCAAAAACCACGATAATAGTGATTACATATTGCCACCAGTAGTTAGTGCCTTCTCGTTTATTTTGGATAAAGAGCATGAATTGTTTTTGGCAAAGCTACTATTTTTTTGTGGAATACCTTATTTTGAGTCCTTCAAAAATTGATGATTGCCACATTCTCCAAGCCGATGACCCAATGTATAGTTAATAATAGGCCAAATTTCCTTTTGTACGACATCTCAATATTTTCCCCTTGTCTTTTGCAGTAGGTCAACAAGTCCACATGGATACTAGATTTGTCCGCTCACTAAATACATCTCAAAAAACAGGAATTAAAACGATGATTTTAGTTCTTTTTGTGGCGAAATTGATTTAACTTTGGGCATCGCAAAGGCAGAACCCTGAGTATGAGAAGGGACGCATATCTATGCAACTACTTGATAGTCAACTTGAAACAGAAATTTAGCAACACAAAATCAAAAAAAATGAGAAACTTTTTTTACTTAATGATTATATTCGTTTTATTTCAAAGTTGTTTTATGAGTAAAACCGTGCGCTTGGCTAAAAAGGGCTCGGTTGCTCCAAAATCTTTTTCTAAAGAGCTCCATTTTGACACCTATCATGATTTGATTATTGTAGATGTCGTGATTGATGGTCAAACCTTCCATTTGATATATGATACAGGTGCTTTTATGACGGTTTTTGATACCCAAATGGCTAGCCAATTGCAAGTAAAGGCGGTTTCTAACAAAAAGGCCAGAAGCTCATCAGGAAAGGCTAAAAAACAACAAATTATTGAAGTTCCGGAAATAGAAATTGGCGGCATAAAATTCAAAGATATAAATGCCTTTGTTGTTGATTTGTCCAAGATACAAAAGGTTTTTGGTTGTGTCCAAGTGGATGGGATTATTGGAAACAACTTAATGAGAAAGGCGAATTGGCAAATTGATTACCAAAAAAAGACCCTGAAGCTGACAGATGATATGAATAATCTGAAAGTTTCTGACAAGGTTATTTCCTATCATCTAGGCAAGCGTAAATGGGGCAATTCTGCATTTCCCATTGAGATTAATGGAGTGACTAAATATTTTACCTTCGATACGGGCTATTCCGGTTTTTTACAATCCAATCTAAGCTTTTATAACAAAATCCGGAAAAAGGACTCTACTTTTCAAAAAGCATCTATCGGAACAGATCTGGGTTTTGATTTATATGGAGATTACACGACTAAAGGCACTTATTATGGTTATTTCCCTAATTTAACAGTGGGAGATATGACCATGAAAGACCAAATTGTTGTTTTTAAAGATCAGGCTTCTACACTCATTGGTGAAGAATTTTTCCAAAACTTTGTTTTGACCATTGATTGGGATAATCATAGAGCCTTACTTGATCCTGTAAAAGAAATTTTGCCCGATAGCTTGGATGATTTTCAATTGTCGATTTATCCGGATTATAGTGATTTAATGTTGAAGGTAAGTGGTTCTTGGAAGGAGCATTCCGTGGTGCCATCGATTCCTAATGGTACGCAAATACTTAAAGTCAATGAATTTGATGTCTCCCACTTAAAAAAAGAAGAACTGTGTCATTTTTGGGATGTTACTTGGAAGGATATGAAAAAGTCTTCTTCCTTACTCATTCAAACGGAATTTGGGCCGACGACTCTGACAAAAAAGAGACTGTTGGGGCATTGACTTCTTTTTTTGAATCCAAGGGGCTTAACCTTTTATTCGGAGAAAGAAAGCCAAAACTTAAAAACCTTTCATTCTTCACCCATACTATTTGCGAAAGCCCATAGATTTTTTCTGGAAGACATCGCTGTCATTGTTGAGGGCAAAAGATTTTACATCCACGAGGAGCAATTTGTTGATGCCGGAAGTTTTGCGTTTGCCGGCCGGCAAGTTGGCCAGACGGATATTTTGCATTTTGATGGCTTCGGTCACGACATTACGCACGGTACGAGCGTTGCCGAAATACTTGTCTCTTCTTTCATGGATGTACTCGAAATAGGATTTTAGATATTCTTTAGCCTTGGGCGCTACTTTGACCTTTTCTTGGTCAAACATGTCCATCGCTATTTCTAATAGCATATCCGGGTCGTAATCATCAAACTTTAAGATTTTATCAAAGCGAGAAGCAAGTCCCGGGTTGGCCTTTAAAAAGGCTTCCATATTATCAGGATAGCCCGTAGCAAAGATATAAAACTCCCCGCGATGATCTTCCATCCGCTTCAAAATGGTCTGAATGGCTTCATCGCCAAAGTCTCCGGATGCTTGACCAATATTGGAAGTCAAGGCGTAGGCTTCATCAATAAACAAGACGCCGCCATACGCTTTTTCAATCATTTCACTGGTTTTGATGGCGGTTTGGCCTACGAATCCGGCCACCAGCCCTTGACGATCTGTTTCTACGATATGCCCGCGCTCTAAAAGTCCGAGTGCTTTGTAAATTCTTGTTAAAATTCGGGCAACTGTAGTCTTACCGGTACCCGGATTCCCAACAAAAACAGTATGCAAAAAGAACTTATTGAGCACATCCTTGCCGCTTTCTTTGTAGTAACGTACCAGCTTGACCAATTCAAAAATTTCTTTCTTAACATTTTCCATGCCCCGCAGCTTGGTCAGTTCATCAAGAGAAGTTTTTAATAAGGGTTCATCTACCGGTAGATTAGGGACTAATCGCTTACGCTTAAATTTGACCTTTTGAATATCTTCAAGAATGATGCTGGACAACGCTCTTTTGTCCAAATCTTTTGGGTTTTCAGCATCCATGACTCTTAAGCCTAAATTAATCTTGGCTTTTTCGATGACATCATTGACAAAACGGGCATTACCAAAGGTGCGGTCTCTGTCCCGATAAGCATCAATGATGTGTTGATTCAAGGCCTTTGTCGCCGCCGGAGTTAGGTTCACTTGTTTATTTGCGCAAGCATACTCGGCAATTTGCATTAATTCTTCCGGCATATAGTCCCTGAAATTAAAGAAAAGCTTAAACCTTGATTTTAGTCCGGGATTGGAATCCAAAAAGTATTTCATTTCTTTGGGATAACCGGCTACAATGACGACCATATTGCCGATGCCGTTAGACATTTCTTTGATAAGAATCTCCAAGACTTCTCGTCCAAAATCCTTGGAATCATCTTCCGAACGAGCCAGCGAATAGGCTTCATCAATAAACAAAACGCCACCCCGCGCCTTTTCGATGGCTTCCTTGACTTTGGGAGCGGTTTGCCCTATATATTCACCGACCAAATCCACACGATCGACTTCATGGACATGACCTTTCGTCAAAAGCCCCATTTTTTTGTACAATTTCCCCATCATCTTGGCGACGGTCGTCTTGCCGGTACCGGGATTTCCGATAAAAACGGAGTGTACTAAAGGATTGGTATCTTCCAAAAAACCTTTGTCTTTGCGCAAGCGCAGATATTTGATATATTGGGCGTGATTATAGACTTGGGTTTTAATTTCTGTCAGACCTATTAAATTATTTAATTCAAGCATGACATCATCAAAACTCTCCGCATCATCTTCTTCAGGAGTGGGAAGGAAGGCAATCTTGTCCGTGGGGTCGGGTACCATAATTTGGGCGGCTCCGAAAACATCTTTTTCCCCAATTTCAAAGGGAACGATGGCCAATAAGTAGTCCATGAACACAATTTCAGCCGTATAGATGCCCTTGCTCCAAGAGCCCTTGACGTTGGAGCCCCAGCCGGCTGTGAGATGGATTTCATCTTCGCCCCGTTTCACTTTTTGCAATCTGGTCGCTTGTCCTTTCAATTCTCTGGTGAGATTATTGAATTTGATGTAAATCTCACAATTCCACATTCTCTCAAAAACAAGATTTTGAAAAACCATGTCCACAAAAATGTATCGCGTACTCTCCTTGCGGAAAGAGCTTTGGTATTTGCGTTCTTTATTCTGAAGGTCATCAAAAGAGCCTTCAAAAAGTTTAATAGATTTGACCTGTAAGAAAGGATTTTCGTAAGGATTTTCTGCAAAGATGGAGTCTGGAGAAGGCTCTTCAATATGAAAATACTTAGTGCCCACTTTTTGACCATCTATCCATGCTTCCCAAAAGTAGGAGCCGCGTTTCCAAAAGGTACCTTCTTTTTTATTGCCCCAGCCTTCGCGGACGTACATGACATGGTCAAATTGACTGACTTTCTTATCAAGTTTAAGATTGCATATTTCTTTGTGCTTACCCCGTGAGCGGCGGGTAGAAAAGCATTTTAGCTCTAAGTTGGCGTGCCAATCTTTTCTTCCAAATTGCAGATTGATAAAGGAAAGCTCTAGGTAGATATAAGCCACTTTACTTTTTTCAAATACTTGCCGGTATTTTTTGGTATTATTGGCTAGCCATTCGGTGGACGAATATAGCTTAATCTCTTTAAACTTAAAGTTTGTTGAAGGCTTATCTATGTTTTCCTTTTCTTCTAGTGGCATGAAAGATTTTTATTAAGACCAAACGAAACAGCAATATCGAATATTTTTTACAAATATCAAAGAATTACCGTGGGATTAACATTTTATTGGTGCTTTCTGTTTAGCACCCGGTGTGTTTTCTGCGAGTAATTTTTGTTATTTCCCGATGCTTGCGCAAAAACTCCACTTTTTTGTCATTTGGTCGTATGATTGTCGGTGCCCCAATCTTGCCGAGGTCATCGTCCAAATCTCCAAGCTTAATGGGACATTTAAGCCTTCACCCTTTATTTTTCCCCTTATGGGAAATGTCGGATAAAAATCGGTCTTTTCGCTTTTATTTTACAGAATATACCATACCTTTGGCGCATTGAATGGTGGAGTTATGATTGTGCTCCATATTGTTTAACCTATCAAAAATTATAACATCATGATTATTGGTGTCCCGAAAGAAATAAAAACAAACGAGAATCGTGTCGCGCTCACACCGGGTGGCGCATTTGAATTGATTAAACATGGTCATTCGGTCTATGTGCAAAAAACGGCCGGTGTCGGTAGTGGTTTCTCTGATGCTGAATATAAGGAAGCCGGAGCTAAGATTTTGCCTACGATTGAAGCTGTTTATCAGAAGGCGGAGATGATTATGAAGGTTAAAGAGCCGATTAAGTCGGAGTACAAACTCGCCAAAGAAGGTCAATTGTTATTCACATACTTTCATTTTGCTTCCGGAAGGGCATTGACGAATGCGATGATTAAGTCTAAGGCCACTTGTTTAGCCTATGAGACAGTAGAATTATCTAATCGGTCATTGCCTTTGTTAGTCCCTATGTCTGAAGTGGCCGGTCGTATGGCCATTCAAGAAGGAGCTAAGTATCTCGAAAAACCCCAAAAAGGTCGGGGTATTCTATTGGGAGGGGTACCGGGTGTACCACCTGCTAAGGTACTCGTCTTAGGAGGCGGTATTGTCGGTACGGAAGCAGCTAAGATGGCGGCGGGCTTGGGTGCTCAAGTGACCATTTTAGATATTAATTTGGAGAGATTGCGTTATCTTTCCGATGTAATGCCAGCTAATGTCATGACCATGTACTCTAGTGAGTTCAATGTACGTGAAATGGTCAAAACACATGATTTGATTATTGGTGCCGTATTGATACCCGGAGCTAAAGCGCCTAAGTTGGTGACTAAAGATATGCTAAAAACCATGCGGCCGGGTACCGTTTTGGTCGATGTTGCAGTGGATCAAGGTGGCTGCTTTGAGACCACTAAACCAACAACTCACACCAAACCAACTTATATTATTGACGATGTTATTCATTATACCGTCGCTAATATGCCGGGGGCTGTGCCTTACACTTCTACGATGGCTTTAACCAATGCCACCTTGCCTTATGCGATACAACTTGCTAACTTAGGCTGGAAAGAAGCTTGTCGTCGCTCCGAAGCTTTGAAAAAAGGTTTGAATGTGGTGGATGGCAAAGTGGTTTACAAAGGGGTCGCAGATGCCTGGAATAAAAAATTGGTAGATGTAGAGACCCTATTATAATCAAATTCAAATGGGTGTATGGATGGGCATACACCCATTTTTTATATTTTCGTAATGAAAAAAATATTCTTTTTAGTCCTGTTTGGTTTTTTCTCTTTTTGGGTGCTTGCGCAAAATGCCGATTCCTCCTATGTAGGTGTAGATACGACCTTAGCTTCTTATCAATTAGGTCGAAAAATTGGGGAGTGGTTTCCTTTCGTAATGCTTGTTATCATTGTTTTGCTTTATATTCGGGGAGCTTATAGGCACGGTGACCAAAAGCACAAAATAGAAGAGTAGATACAAACATATCATCTACTCTTTAAAATTTGGCTGTCCGATAGGCAGGCCCAAATGGCATCAATGATATTTTATGGCAAAAACTTGCCCTACCTAAACAGTTACAAAAAAAGAAGGTGGCCAAACAAAAACCACCTTCTACAAACAAACAATCAGTACTATGATTCTTTGGAGGGTTAATCTATCTTTAATAATCGGCCCGCTGCGGATGCAGACCCAAATTCAATGTAGTAAAAATAAGCACTACTTAGCAGTCTCTCCAAGTCTAGCGGTTCATCCCTTAAACGAGTGATTTGATCCCATTCATAGACTTTAAGTACTTGTCCCCAAGCACTGTAAAAATATAATTTTACGTCAGTTACCTTGTCTGTCTCCACATCCAATAGATATAGTCCCGAACCGGGATTAGGGTTAATTCTGTAATATACCCCGCTCAATGTGTCTTTAACACTGATTTCTTGGCTATACTGGTCGGTTCCACAAGCATTAGATGCCAATAAAAGTACCGTATAATTACCATAAAAATCGTAGTCATGTGTCGGTTCAATCGTATCTAGGATTTCGCCATCCCCAAAGTCCCAAGTATAATTGGTATTTGGCGTAAGCGGATGAACAAATGTAGCTGTTTTCTCAAAAGTCGAATAGGTGAAGTGGGCATCAGGGGGCGAATCTACTTGAATGCGCTGACTTGTGGTGACAGAATCTGTGGCGTTGTACGCCGTCAATGTGACAAAATATTCACCGGGTGTATTAAATGTGACGACAGGTTCGAGCTCGGTTGAAGTGAAAGGATCTCCTTGCGGAAAATGCCATCTTACACTGTCGGCATTGGAAATAATGGCCTTTAGGGCAATGGTCAATGGCCCGCACCCAACAGTGTCACTGGCCTGGATGGTCGCTTCCGGAAGTCCTTGCCCGACATACACATCATGGAAGGTGGTATCATGACCGCAGCCATTGGAAGCGATAAGGGTGATTTGATGGAACCCATAAGTGGCAAACTCATGCGTCGGGTTTTCCTCTATGGATGTGGTACTGTCCCCAAAATCCCAATAGTAACTATCCGCTAATTCAGATTGATTAGTCAGTAATACGGATAATCCATTGCCAGATGCGGAAAAGGAAGCCATAGGCTTTTCATGTACGGTAATGTAGTCGTCGAAAGTAAGTGTGTCGGTTTGGATGCCATTTGATGCAATAAGTCTTACCTTGTAATGTCCTGAAACGGGATAGGTGACCAACGGGTTTTGCTCTGTAGAATTATTCGGCTCCCCTCCTTCAAAAGTCCAACTCCAAGACGTTGGATTGTTGGTTGTCATATCCATAAATTGCACACTGAATGGAGCACAACCGCTTGTATTGTCTGAAGTAAAGGCCGCTTCCAAAGTCATTTGGTTGGGGATAGTCACCAATTGCGAGACTGTATCCTGTCCACAATCATTAATCGCAATGAGTTGGACGCTATAATTACCGGCTCCTGCAAAAGTATGTGTCGGGTTTTCATCTGTCGAAAACTGCC
>JANTGI010000093.1 GCA_024762995.1 Saprospiraceae bacterium
TAAAAATAGGAGTATCTAAACAGTTACAAAAAAAAAACAACTTCTCGTGGAGAAGTTGTTTTTATTCTTGGTATCCTAGTTTGTCACATCGGACAAACATGGAAACAGATTAGTTCAATGAGTTGGTAAGGTCTTTACTCGCTTTGAATTTAGCCTGCTTCTTTTCAGGAATTTGGATGGTAGCACCAGTAGCAGGGTTACGACCTTGGCGTGCTTTTCTCAAGTTAACGGAAAAGTTGCCAAAACCTAAAAGACGCACCTCGCCGCCACTTTGTAGAGTATTGGAGATTCCGTCTAATACCGCGTTAACAGCGTCTGTAGCTTGTGCTTTCGTAATGCCACTAGCTTCTGCAACGTGGCCAATCAATTCTGATTTGTTCATTTCTTATAGTTAAGTTAAGGAAATAAGAGACACAAAGATATGATGTTTTTTTTATAATCCAAGGATTTCTCAATAAAACTTAGAAAAAACACCAATATGTTTCAAAATAATTGGTTTTGTGAGTGAGAGTGCCTATTTTCTTCCTAAAAACAGGAATACTCAAATAATTATCTTACTAAAGTTTCGGCCTGCCTGGCTCAGCATAGGCTGTAGTGGTAGGCAGACAGGTACTTCGGTTTAACGGTTTAACGATACAACGGCGCCGCTCTTTCTTGACTTTGTGGATTTGGTTAAACCGGCCTGCTGCAGGCAGGGGGCAAAGGGTTGCGAATTTTGGCTTTTGTCTATTTTCCTTGATATTGGAACGCTGTAAGATTAGAAGGCATGATTTTTTAAGGAAGCTCTGATAAGCTTTTCTTGGCTATAACCCCATAACCACGAGCTTTTCTAAGTATCGAAACTTGAGTTAGTTATCCCGGGGCAAAAAATGATGGATTTTATTATGAAAAATTGTATTGTTTTAATTTTTTGTTAATCAATTGTTTATACATATTTTTATAACTTTTTATTGTTTGGCTGCATCTTTGTATTGTTATTTATACATTAATAAATTGTCAATTCTTTTCTGAAAACAATTTTTGCACAAATAAGATTGGGGAGATTGCGCTGTTAAGTAATTGGGGTGCTGCCTTAATTTAGTTTCATTCGTTACGTCTCATATGAATGATGTATGCTTTTTGGGACGTAATAAAATAAAATGGTTTAAGATAAACTAAAAAGTGCTTATGAAGAAGATTAAGAACAATGTATTCTTGATGTGGATGGCCGGATTGCTCATTGGGGTATCATGTACCACGCCTACCGATATTCAAGTCGAGCGAGAAACGGTGGACTTGGCGTTTCCGGTATTTACATCAGAAACCAGCATCTCTGAATTAATAGATGGAGGTGTGGATAGTACGGCATTGGTGGTTCACAGTGACCATGAAATGGGATTGTACTACGAAACCAAAACTCATGTAGGGGTGAGTATGCCGGAGCTTGAGGATATGTCACTGGATTTGAATCCGATGACAACCATCCCAAATTTGCCGGTATCCGGAGTCAATATTGAAAAGGCAAAGTTTGACGGAGGGACGATGAGTTTTTCTTTTCGAAATACCCAGTTTGATAAAAACATTAAGGTGGTATTGCGTGTGAATCAGTTATCAAAAGATGGGGGTATCTTTAGTAAAACCCTGGATTTGGACTATACGGGAAGTTTTCCGGTAACGGCGGATGTAGCGGTTCCTTTGGAAGGCTATAAAATGGATATCTCACAATCACCGTTGCAAATAGAATATCAAGCAAGTTTTAATGATGGTAGTACGGCATCTATTGATGAAGCCAAGATGGAGATGAAAGAAGCAGAATTTGGATGGGTTGAAGGAGATTGGGGGGTACAGTCTATTCCGGTAGAAACTCCCGACCATGAGATTGGCTTTTTTGATCATTATTCTAATGGAGGAGTGGTTCATTTTGCCAATCCTAAATTGAACATTATTGCGCAAAACTCAGTCGGCATTCCTTCAAAATTTGTGTTTAATGGAATTACCGTAAATACCTTGGGGAGCGGAGAGATTTCGGTTTTCGGTGATTTTGTGGATGATGGCTTTTCTTTGGCTTATCCAAGTATTGATCAACTGGGGACTTATTTGACATCTGTTGATGAAATGAATAAGACGAATTCTAATATTGTAGAAATTTTCAATGCACAGCCGACGGATATTAATTATGATATAGACTTTTTGGTCAGTCCGGGTGGAAATGGCACAGGATTTATTGCTAAGGACGCGGGTGTCGATTTGACTATGGGAGTAGAACTTCCCTTTGAAGGAACGCTGAGTGATTTTAAGGTAGAAAAGAGTTTTGATGTGAAATTTACCAACGAATATGTACAAGCTGCCACTATGAAATTGTATGCCAAGAATCAAATTCCTTTGGATGCTAGGATTCAGATGTACTTTTTAGATAATGCGGGAATTGTGTTAGATTCTTTGGTGGCATCAAATGGCATTTTGGCAGTTTCTTCGGCGATAGTCGCTCCTTCCGGTGATGTTATTCAAGCTAAAAAATGGGATGAGGAAGTCTCTATTGACTTAGATAAATGGTCAAGGATTAAGAGTGCGGTAGAAGTAAAATTAGTTACTTCTTTTACAAGTAGTTCGGCCGGTCAAGTACCTGTTAAGATTAAATCAAATCAGAGAGTGGAACTGAACGCCGGGCTGAAATTAGTCGTACAACCTTAAAAAACGAAAAACATGAAAACAATATACCAAATATTTTTAATTTTATTTCTTGGTAGTCAGCTACATGCGCAACAAGAAATACAAGTGCCATTGATGAGCCATTTGGCGAGTTCGTCCAAGGCTAATCCTGCTCGAATGCCTAAGTATAAATGGAATATGCAAATGCCATCTTTGGGATTTGGTTTCTTACATACCGGCCCAAGTTTTAAGGACTTATATACTCGTGACGCATCCGGTATGTATCAATTGAATGGGCAGCAGGCCATAGATGAGTTCGACAAAAGTAATATTTTTACAGGTTCTTTTTCCGGGGATATTTTTGGTTTGGATTATACTTGGGATAATAATTCTGTAAATGTGAGATATGGTTCTTACGTAGATGCGGCCATAAAATATACAGCTGATGGAGCCCGGCTTTTACTCAAAGGAAATGGTAATGCGGTGGGAGAGACTCTGACTGTAGGTCCGGCTTTTAATTTTAATGTTTATGACAAGCTGGGCATCGGCTACGTCCGTGAAATAGAAAAATTAACTTTGGGTGGACGTGTTAATTTCCTTTTTGGCCGCAAGGCGCTAAGTACCGAAGAGCAGACTGCCAAGTTGACAACAGGAAGTGATTATTACAAATTAAATCTGGAGACCTCCTATGTGGTTCATTCTAGTGATTTTGTGGATGTTGATACCAATACCAATAAAGTGAATTTTGCAGATATGACTTTTAAACCGGGTTTTGGAGGCAATGGCTCCGGTGTCGGGTTTGACTTCGGTGTGGGTTATCAGTTTGATGATGCGATAAGTGGGTATTTGAGTATAACTGACTTAGGATCAATTACTTGGAAGAACAATACATCTACTTATTCTAGTCATAAGCGGGCTAGTTATGGAGGAGTGAAGATTGAAAGTCTTGCGAAATTGGATACGGCATCCCTTTCGGGAATGTTGGATTCGATTCAAAAATTTGTGGACTTTGATAAGTCTGTTGGTGAGTTTAAGACTAGGCTTACGCCAAATATTATGATGGGTGGAACTTGGAAATTTACGGATAATATTACTTTTGATGGGGTGCTTGGCGCTAAAAAGGTTTTAGGTCGTTTTTTGCCTATGGCCGGAGTGGGCGTACAGTTTGAATTGAATGAATGGGCAAAGGTTGGTACATCTTTTTCTTACCAGAATAAGCGAGTCAACCATGTAGGTTTAAATACTACTTTAGAGTTTCTTCCATTGCAGATGTTTATGGGCACAGATAATATCTTGACCTTTTTGATGCCAAAATCTGCGAATACGATGCACTTTAGATTCGGAGTAAATGTGATGTTTGGTAAATACACTAAGCGCAAGACCATTTATGGACTTGGTTAATGCATCACCAAGACTAATGCTAGAAAAAAAGAAAGGAGAAGCAAAATTTGCTTCTCCTTTTTTTATTTTGCTAAAGTCTTTTTTGGTGCCTGCCGAAGTATATTTCCTAATCCAAAGATAGTCAATAAGGTAATGACCGAAAGTATTATCCAGAGCGTAGGGAAACCAAATGTGCTGGCTATTTGCATACCCAATATAGGGGCGAGTATAAAAGCAAAGGAGTAAGCCATAGAGTAAAGCGCCATATATTTTCCGCGATTTTCCGGTGTAGTTAAATCCATGCAGTAGGCATTGGAAAAGGGCATAGCAAATATTTCCCCAAAGGAAAGTAGCACCATGTTGATAGCTGTGACCCATATCCAATTTGGCGCAAGCAAAAATACAAAATAACTTAACCCAATCGCAAAAGTACCGATTTGCACCATTCTTATTTTTGAGCTCCTAGGCTCCAGTCTGTGTATTAGCGGCATTTCAACGAGGACAATTAGAAAGGCATTCAACGCCAGTAATAAGCCAATCTGATCTTCATTCATCTCAAAATGATCCTTAAAATATACCGGTAAAGTCGTTAATAATTGCATGAAAACTAAGGCCATCAAAGCTACCATGGCAATAAATATTAAATACTCTCGGTCCCGATAAGGAGATTCCGATGCTTTGGTGGCTTTTGATTTTTTCTTTTTCTTGGGGACATCTTTCTGCTTCAAAAATAGAAAAACCGCTGCGGCTGCTATTATACAGGTCAATCCGTCAATCCAAAATAATGGAATGTAGCCTAGGCGATAAGCCACCCAGCCACCTATCGCCGGACCTAAACTGTAGCCAAGGTTGATGGCTAGTCGAAGCAAGGAAACGGAGCGCGTGTAGTCTTCGGGTTTGCTGTAAGCACCCATGGCTGTCATGGAAGACGGTCGAAATAAATCCGCAAAGAAAACTGTGCAAAATAGAACAAAGCCAAAAGAGTAGAACCCATTCGCAAACTGAAGACTAATATAACCCAAACCACTGGTTATCAAAGAAAAAATCATCACCGGAAAGTAATGAAATCTATCGGTCAACTCTCCACCTACGTATGATCCCGTCATCGCACCCAATCCATACAGGCTCATTATCCAACCGACATCTGTCAGCGAAAGTCCTATTTCTTTGTGCAGGTAAACCGATAAAAAAGGAAGAACCATGCTGCCGGCTCGATTAATCAAAAGGACGAGAGAGAGCATCCAGACTTCTTTGGAGAGTCCTTTGAATGTGCGGAAGTAAGATTGTAGCATAGGTTCTTTTTTGGCTGTTGCTTACCAAAACATATTTGTGTCTTATAAAGTTCCCTCTAGCCGGGAGCTTATTTCTTAATATGCTGCATTTGTGACTTAACGATGGCACATCTGAAATGTAACGTGACTGAATCCGATCTATATGGATACTTGAATGGTGGGGCTTTTTATTTTTCTATGGAATGTGTTTCTTGTTTTTTTGCTTAAACTTTACATAATGTATTGAAAATATATTTTTTATGAATTGTGATTATTTTTTTTATTAACAGGTTTTTTCTATGAAATACCGGATCTTTTTTAGGCAGATATAGAGTTTATGAAAAAAGATGTAATGCATAAAATAACTGCCAAATGGTCTCCTTTACGTTGAGAGTCTTGAGCAGGAGCAAAAAAAAGGTCAGCATATTGCTGACCTTTTTCTTTGTGTTTATTTTATTTAGAAAATTATTTGACGATGATTCTTTTAGTGGCTAATCGCTTTCCTGATTGAATGACAAATTGGTACATTCCACTAGGGTAGGAATTGATTTTTATACGATTATTCCTTTCGGAAAAATGGTAAGTATCAATCAATTGATTATTTGTATTATAGATTTTGACATCAAGATGGACTATTTTGGTCGGGTCTTTTTGAGTGATGACTACAAAATCTTCTGCCGGATTGGGAGAGACGTTTAGAGAATTAGAGAAGACTAGGTCTTCCACGTTTTCAATGATATCAACGGTATAGGGGCCAAAATGGTAGGTACACCCATTTTCGTCCACAACGGTCAACAAATAATCTCCCGGAGCCATAATATTGGTCAGGCTACCATCGTCGCTACCGGAGATGGTGGTTGTATCCGATTCTGATGTCCATGTCCAATTGTAGCCGGGTGTCCCACCGATAGTGGTGATGTGAATGGCGCCGGGGAAGTTTACCGCATTGGTATTTATGATGGTGTCCACAGTGACCTGAATGGAGTCCGGGCTTTCAATAGTAAAATCGACTGTGGTGGTACATCCAAAAGCGTTAGCGACGGTCACGGAATAATCACCGGCACTCAGAGAGTCTCCTTCAAAATTAGGAGGATTGGTCGTCAATGGTGGGAAGTTTCCGGCAGTCAACTCCGCAGAGATACTCCCATCACTAGAATAAGCACAAGTGGTAGGTTGTAACTCAGTGATTTCAACGGACAATTCTTTTTCTTCAATAACTTCAAAGCTGGATGTGCAACTACAGCCATTTGGTATGGTCGCCGTTAGGGTGTAAACGCCACCTTGGGTTACTTGCGGGAAGGTATCGTTTGATGTGAAATTATTGGGGCCGGACCAACTATAAGTGATGGTATCATTTGCGGTAACGCCGGGAAATAAAGTCCGCGACGGATGATTACAAGTCAATGTGTCTGCGGTGATACCATTGCAGAAAACCCCGTTTTGGTCAGCATTGACACCCACACAAGTATTGACTGCACATTGGTTGGAGTCAAGAACAGAAACGCAATAGTAGCCGGATTGCTTGACAATGATAGAATCCACAGCCTGTACACCCGTATTCCAAGAAAAATACAAAGGCCCCGTACCACCGGAAGCCGTTGCATGTAAGACAACGCTATCTCCGCAAGGGATGATGAGCGAAGAAGCCGTGATATTGGCGATTATTTCATCGGGTTGCCCAATGGTTACGTCTTGGGTCGCAATCTCTCCATTGGCATCGGTGACGGTGACCCCATAAGTACCCGCTGTCAGCGTATAGACCCAAGACAAGGTGTCTCCGGTGCTCCATTCGTAGCTGTAGGGTTGCATTCCGTTGAGGACGGTTGCGTGGGCGGTACCGTTAGAACCCCCGTAGCAAAAGGGTTCGGACACATTGTCTATGACGACTTCCATGACGAGTGGTTCTGCGACCGTATGGGTATCCACATAAGTGATTACATTGTCTCCTTTGTTGCCACCTAATCCGTTGGCTAAAACTGAAGCGGCATAAAAGTTAACGACAGTAGGATAGGGTGGCGCAGTCCAATCAAAATGCCAAGTAATGGTATCCGAATTGCCGAAAGGTTGTGCATCTTTATGACCGACATAGGACCGTCCATTAGCTGCCTGAAAATTGGTGGTCGCCAAATCCGTTAAGGCAAAGGAGCCGGCATTGTAAAAACTCGTGTCCAAAACCACTAATTCAAAGCCGCCACGAACGGGTCTTTCGGCGGTTGAAATGGCTTTGAGAGTTAGGGAATACGTTTGGTCGCCTATGATTTCGTCAGGAAGACCTTCTATGGAAATAATGCCTCCATAATCCGGATTAGGAGCATCATGACAAATCATACATGAGGTCTCTCCCGGTGCGCCTGTTTTGCTTACCGGCGGTTGACCGGAATAGGACATCAGGATAGAAGCCATCAGAACCATTATGCCTAGAGCCAAGGAGGACTTTAATGGAGAAAAGAAGTAACGCTTGTTAGTCATTGGAATTGTATTGAAAAAAAGTGAAAGAATAAAGGCTTTTTGGATATATACACGGGCAAAGTATGCGGCACACCCGTTGTGCAAACACCATGTAACTGCTTAGGTACCCCTGCTTGAGGCAGAAAATAAGCATTTATTGGCCAAATACAAGGGTATCTAAATAGCTATAAAAGAAGAATCCAGCAAGCTTACGCAAATTTACAAAAAAAAGTAATATGCGGAGTCGTTTGGGGCATTTCATTTTGACGTTTGTAGATAATTTAATCGGCCTGCCAGAATTGAGTAGACTTTTCAATTGCCTTTAGCGCCCGCCTGCAACCAACGGGCAGGTTCCGGTTATAGAGTCAATCCTATTGCGTTCCCTACTATTTTTCACGCACTCCGGTGATTCTCTTTGGAGAATTTAGGTATTCATTTTTAGAGGTTAGTTTTGAACCAAAAGATGCCTATATTCGTTGTTTAGGTTGCCTATATTGGCACGATAAAAAAAAATAAAATGGCAGTAGATAAAGTAACCGCTACTTGGATAGAAGACTTGGTATTTGATAGTCAGATTGGAGAAAATACGATTAGAGTACAGGGAAGTGTGGCAAAAGGCCCGAGACAAGGTCCTGGTCCAAAAGCATTGCTACTTTCTTCGCTAACGGGTTGTACAGGGATGGACGTAGTGAGTTTGATGGATAAGATGCGGGTGCAATATGACGGTTTTGAAGTCATTGCGGAAGCAGAATTGACAGATGAACATCCCAAAAATTACAAATCCATCCAATTGACCTATATAGTCAAAGGTCCCAAAGCAAAAGAAAAGGCGGATAAAGTAAAAAAGTCCGTAGATTTATCACTAGATAGATATTGCGGAGTCGCTTATATGTTACGTAAGCATTGTCCCATTACTTACGAAATTCAATATCAAGATTAGATAGGAATTAAGACAGTGACCTTGGTGCCGCAGTTTTGTCCATTTGCGTTGGGTGTCAGGTCTTCAATTTTGACGAGTTCTTGGGGTTTGAATTTACTATTAAGCATGCTCAATCGGTCCAAAGTGATTTGAGTTCCCTTAGATTGGTGTAGCTGGAGATTGGGATTAGCTGTTCTATTATTGGCGGCGTTCTTTCGGCCGATGCCATTGTCAGATATCGTGCATCGAATGGTGTCCTCGTCAAAAAGATCAAATTCTATGGTAATCAACCCGGCATTGAGACTCCGCAGACCATGTTCTATGGCATTTTCTACATAAGGTTGAACAATCATGGAAGGAATCTCATAGTCTTCGTCCACTAAAACGGGGTTGATAATAATATTGTATTCAAGTCGATTTCTAAAGCGAAGGTGCTTGTTGATATAGAGATAATGCTCCAAAAAATCGACTTCTTTTTCCAGGGAGATACTCTCCAGCTCTGAGTAGTCTAAACTTTTGCGCATGAGTTTGGCAAAACTGGACAGGTAAGAACTGGCTTCGTCTCGGTTGTTTTTGGCGATAAAATTTTGGATAGAGTTAAGGGCATTAAACAAAAAATGCGGATTCATTTGAGCACGTAAGGCTCTGAGTTGTAATGCTTTAGCCTGATATTCTAATTTTTCAATTTCTTGCTTTTTCTTTTCTGAAGCATACTTGATGCTCAGCTCTCTGATGGTTTTTAGGTTGGTTTGTTCGGCAAACTGCTCTTCAAATTCCGCTTTGAGCAATTGATATTCAAAAGCAATTTTGTATTGTTGTGTATGTGCATAGAGGGTAGAAGCTCCATCGCAAATATTGGCCAATTCGTGGTAATTTTTGGTTTTTTTGGCGAAGGTAAGTGCCTTTTGAAAATGATTGGCCGCACTGGTGTGTTGATTAGCTTGCGCAAAAAGCTCCCCTTTCCATCTATGGATAATAGCAAGATTACTATAATTTTTTTCCGGATTTTTGATGTAAATTTCTTCTGCCTTATTATAAAGACCGATGGCGGTTTGGGCTAGGTTTTCATTAAAAAGACAGTGTCCCCAATTGGCGAAAGCCGAAGCTCGAACGTTGTCACTTGCTACATCAGGGCTGGTCAGCACTTTTTTGAAAAAGGAAATGGCTTGGTTTGTTTGACCAAGCATGGCAAAGGCATTTCCTGTGCTCAAATAATGCCAGCCTAGTCTTGTCTTTAAATTATGTTTTTCACAAATATCCAAAGCCTTTAAGTGGGCTTCCTTTGATTTTTCGGGGTCGTTTGTTTTTTCATAAATTCTTCCTAACCCACTGTAAATCAAAGAAATAAAATGGAAGTCTTTGATTGATAGAAGCTCGGAATTTTTATAAAATAAATCCAATGCTTCATACAAAAGCCGTGTCGCATCAGGCCAATGAGAAAGTTGTAAATTCAAATAGCCTTCACGGCACAAAAGCTTGGGGCGGAGTAAGGAATTGGGGGCATCATGGATGAGTTGTTCGACCTTTGCCACCAAACTGGCCGCTTTTTCGAGCTTGTCCAAGTTCATACAGGTCCCCAAAAAATCAATGTAATATTCTGCTTCCGAAGGATAGATGGTAATTTTTTCTATAAGGTCTCTGCCTTCTTCAAAAAAATCATAGGCTGCCTGATAATTGGAATATTGATTTTCAAACAACGCAGCATAGTGAAGGTAAGTAATCCGGTTAGCCTTATCATTAGGGGCTATGGCCTCCTTGATTTGTGCCAAGCAGGATTTTGTCTTTTCAAAATCAGAAAAAAGATACCGATTGCACTCTGAAAAAAGAATTGGCAATAGCGTCCCAGACTCGTTAGGCGAAGCTACCGAAAAACTAGGAGAAGTACTGAATTTTTTTTTATCATGCATTGTTGCCGTTCCTACTGAGGAGTAGAAACGCCGCAATAGGTGTTATTATTGTTATTTCTCTTCTTGCGTCTGGTCGCTCTTGAAGAGTTTGAATTGGATGTACTGGTGTTTGTGGTCGTCGAATCATTACTGACTGAAGACTTATTTCTTCTAATTTTTCTCATAATAGTGTATGTTTCCCATTAAAGGATTCTCAAATATATGGAGATAATTTTTAGGATGTAAAGAAAAAAAATAATAAAAATGAAATGATAAAAAAACAGAATGTATAATATTTTGGCCGTCAAATATATAGTCTTTGTTTGTGATTTACATATTTTTTTTAAAGATTTGTAGTAAATATTAGAAAAAAAATAATCTAAAGCCGAAATGCGGTCATTTGATAAGATTTTTACTTTTTTTGCGTTTTAGGCAGTTGGTGAAGAATATCTCAAGCGAGTGTGATAAAAGATGAGCACCGGATGCGATCTCGGGTGGCTCAAGTTCTATTTGCTACTTTTTGGGAGAGTTCTTTTTAGGTGTGTATCAATGACTAAAACAGGACATCTAAATCTTTAATTCCCAAGGTTTTTGTTACTTGAAATCCTTCGGCATACGCAAAGCCGGATGGTCGGCCATAATTTTGTGCACGCGATTTGATAAAGTCTAAAAATTCTTTACCGGAAATAGGAGTCTCCGGCTCATCGGAATTAGGGTCATAAAATTGGGACTTATAGGCCTGTATTAACTCCATCTTGTAATCAATGACTTCTGTAATGTCAAAGACAAAATCCGGCGTTAAGTAATAGTCTTGTATATAATGAAATACATTTTCAGGTCTCCAAGGGCTTTGGGGTTGATTTTGGTAAGTAGTTTTTATTTTTGCCAAACCGGAAAGAAAACAGGCATCCGCAATCAGTTTGCCTGCGCGCCCATGGTCCGGATGCCGGTCCGACAAGCTATTGGCCAAGACGATTTTGGGCCGGGCAAAACGAATAATCCGGATGATTTCACGTAAGTGGGCTTCATTGTGTTCAAAAAATCCGTCTGCCATGTTTAGCTGAATTCTAAATTTTGCCGGAAACATTGTTGCGGCATTCATCGCTTCCTTGGTACGTATGGCTGCGCTCCCGCGAGAACCTAACTCTCCGCGAGTCAAGTCAAGGAGTCCGATAGAATTTCCTTTTTTGATTTGCATCAAAAGAGTCCCACTACAACCCAATTCAACATCGTCAGGGTGTACTCCGATGGCAAGAATATCTACTTTATTGTTCATGTTTGGTTAAACGGTCGGAAGGGAGAATGGTTTACTTAAGAGCAGGTGAGTAGAGAGAAGGTATGCCTTGTCTCTACTCGGTTTTAAGCCAATAACCACGGGGGATTTTAAGTGCCGAAAACCTGACATTATTTGGCGAAAGCAAAAATACAGGATCTGTCAATACATTTCATAAAGACAGAGTCGGCTTTCTTTTGGGCCATTAAAAAGTGGAATTCTTTTGGAAGTTTTTAGGCCAATGTTTTTTAGGGCATCAAGATTAGCGGTAAAAACCCAGGCGTCCCATTGGTTGAATTTTTGCTTGAGCATATCTCCTAATTGTTTGTATAACAGGTCGATGTCAGCAACTTTAATGTTGTCACCGTAAGGTGGGTTGACCATTAAAAATCCGGGTTTTGTTTGGGCTTTCATATCATTGATGTCCTGAAGTTTTAATTCGGTGTAGCCTCTAAGTCCGGCACCACGTAGGTTGGTGGCAGCGGCATCCAGCGCTTTTTGGTTGTAGTCAAATCCTTTGATGACATGCTCAAAAACGCGTTCATTTTTGATGGCATCTTCTTTGACTTTTTTCCAGAGCTTAGGTTGAAAATCTTTCCAATGATGGAAGCTAAAGTAAGACCGATAGCGTTGTGCAGCAATGTTTCGGGCAATCATGCCTGCTTCGATAAGTAAGGTGCCGGAACCACACATGGGGTCAACAAAGTCTTTGGAGCCATCCCATCTGGCCTGTAAAAGCATACCTGCTGCCAAGCATTCGCTGAGTGGAGCGGGAAAGGTGTCATCTTTTCTATAGCCACGTTTGTGGAGTGATTCGCCGGATGCATCAAAGTAAAGTCGGACATTTCGGTCATTGATATGGATATGAAAACGAATGTCAGGTTGATAAGTCTCAATAAACGGGCGTTTGCGAAAGCGTGCCCTAAATTGATCGACGATGGCATCTTTTGTTTTCATGGTCGTATAGCGTGAGTGATCAAAAACTCTGGAGTTAACGACACTAGAAATGGCAAAAGTTTGATCGTAATGCAAGTGTTTTGACCAATCTATTTCTGATAATTTATCATAAAGCTCATCATAGGATGAAGCTCTAAAATGAAGTATGGGTTTTAGGAATCGGAGTGCTGTGCGGCTGAGATAATTAACTTTGTAGAAAGTTTCTAGGTCGGCATCAAATAAGACGGCTCTTTTTCTAATTTTAATATTTGTGGCTCCAAGTTGTTGGAGTTCGGTGGCGAGTATTTCTTCGAGCCCTTGAAAAGTTTTGGCCAAGTATTCTCCGCTAGTAGCTAAAGGCATTGTTTGAATAGTTGAATTAGATGTGTATGAAAAAAAAATGGCAGGGATTTTCCCTGCCATTTTTCAAAAAATTGACTACGCTTTAAACTCAGGTTTAAGTCTGCCCCGGCTTCCCCAAGAAGGAAGACCATAAGCAAATCCCCGTCCGGAATGTTTGAATTTAGCCAACACTTTTTGTTTGTTCACTAATTTTTGTAAAGAGCGGTTGATTAGTGTTTTTGTTGTGGCATCATTCTTATATTCCTTAGCTGCTTTAGCTTTAGCTTTTACCGCTACAAATAAATCCGAACTGATCAATCCTTTGCCGGCTTCATTGATGGAGGTCAAGACGAAATTGTCCCAAGGGGTCACGATAGGTTTGCGTCCGGCGTTTCCTTTTCTACCATCTTTTTTAGCGGTGCTTTTAGTAGTCGTTTTTTTAGCGACCACCTTCTTGGTTGTTGGTTTTGCGGCGGGAGCTTTTTTAACGACTTTTTTAGCGACTACTTTTTGGGCGGGAGCCTTTTTGGTAGTCACTTTGTTAGTAACGACTTTTTTGGCAACCACTTTTTTAGCAGGAGCTTTTTTAGTTGTAGCTTTGCGGGCGGTTTTTTTAGCAGGAGTCTTTTGGGAGACTTCTTCTTTCGGAGCATTTTTCAAATCTTCTTTAAGGCCGGCGATGATTGCACGGGCATTTTGGATTTGAAAATTCAATTTCTTAACTTCAGCCTGATAGACTTCAATTAAATCCTTGAGCTGAGGTTTAGTAAATTTAGCTTTACTCATTTTTGGACTTTTTGTTAAAAAAAATTTCGGCAAAGATAGTGTTATTATATTAAAAAAACAACTTTGCGCATAGTATTGATTTACAGAACGTAATATAGGATACAAAGATACAATCTAATTCATTTCTTTTTTCGATTTTAAATGGTGTTTTTTTGACCTTTAAATTTTTTTTGCATTATTATCAAAAAGTTGTTTGAGATTGTTATACCTTGCATTTGCTAAGAGACATAATCACAAAAGAATTCGTCATAAGGTGGACATTGATTTTGGGCATTTTCCCTATGCCAAAAAGTGTCTTTTTTCTGAGTCCGGATGCTTTGTGTGTGTTGTCAAAATTTAATTATAAAAACTAATCCGATGAAGCAATTTAGAAATTGGATGATGGTTGCAATGTTGTTTTTTGTGGCGTTTATTTGGACTTCTTGTAACGAATCAACGCCAAGCCACTCCAAAGCTCAAACAGAAGCGACCGGCACAGAGGCAGAAGTAGCCGACAAGGCTTATGATTCCAAATATGTGTGTCCCATGCATTGCGAAGGTAGTGGGAGTTCCCAGCCGGGCGATTGTCCTGTTTGTCACATGCATTACATTGAGAATAAGGACTATAAAGAGCCTCATTGACACATGCATGATATTGAACCCTTTTTTCGCTGGCGAGATCATTATATTGCGGCAGAAGATCCGCAGTCTCCGTTTTTCAAAACTGTAAATAGTGAGTTTGAATTTTCGGATGCCATTTACAATTATGTTATTCACCCACAGTGGGATGGTTGTGGCTCGGCAACCTTGTTTTTGAAAGTGTTATATGTGGATTATGACCATCAGTTTGCGCTGATAGAATTAATGGGAGAATGGAATGATGCCATCCAAAATGATGTTATGCTTTTGAAGCGGGAAGTCATTAATCCCATGATTGATGCGGAAATTACCAAGTTTGTTTTTTTCTGCGATAATTTGCTTAATTTTCATTCGGATGATGATGACTATTATGAAGAATGGCACGAGGAGATTTGCGAAAGCGATGGATGGATTGCCTTATTGGACACGTTTGAGCATGTAGGAGAAGAGATGGGAGACAAGCTTGCGCAATTTGTCCATTTTGGGGAGGCATTTAATGGAATCCCCTGGCGGGAAATGGAGCCTGAATTTGTGATTGATGTCGTGCAACAACGAATAGCATTCCAGAAATATCTAAGGTAGAACCGACTTCAGTCGGTTGTAGAAAGCACGGCATTGACCAATCAAAAAATCATTTAACGATTATAAATTGATTTTAGAGTCCCAATTCATTCTTGACGGTAAGGACAAAGTCAATGTCAACGTCCAACTCTGTGGCAATAGCCTTAGGTTGCTCCCCATCTTTTAGTTTTCTGACAATAAGTAGTGTTTTTTGTTGACC
>JANTGI010000094.1 GCA_024762995.1 Saprospiraceae bacterium
GAAAGGTTTATTTTTATGTTCAATGACTATCCAATAATCAAAAAAAAGACCGTAAGAGAAATGTTAGTAAAATAAAATAAAAATTAATGTATAACTTATTTATTATCAATATCTTGACAAAGAAAAAATTTCACCTTTTTTTTAACATTTTATTTTTTATGCCTGTTTGGGTACGAGTATTTTCAGCTTATAAGTGCAAATATTTCTCTCCATTGCCCCACTCTAGTCTCCCAGTAACACCCGAATCGCCTGCTTCTCTTCCTCTGTCAAGTGTCTTGCTTCACCGAGAAATTTGGTCATCAGTTGTAATTTAGCAGCGAACTCTATTATTTCCATTCGATCATAAGCCTGAAAAAGGTCTTTTCCAACCGTGAGCACCCCATGATTTTGCATCAAAACAACCTGCCCCTTTTGAGCAGCTTGGGCGACATTTGCCGCAAGGCCCTGACTACCCATCAAAGCATAGGGCGCCATCACCGGTTCCCCCAAGACGGCATAAGACTCTCCGGTCAAACTTACATCTAAAGGCTCCTGTGATACCGCGAAACAGGTCGCAAAAACCGGATGCGCATGGACAATCGCCTGTACATCAGGACGTGCCCGATATACTGCTAAGTGCATTTCAGTCTCCATACTCAAAGGAAGAGAAGAATCTACTATTTTTCCCGAAAGGCTCACCAAGCCAATATCGTCCCCTTGCAGAATGGCCTTATCCGATTGGGAAGGGGTAATGGCAATCAGGCTTTGATGAACTCTCGCACTGACATTGCCACTCGTGCAGGAAGACAGGCGACGCTCATAAAGCCGGCGCATATATTGAGCCACTTGGGACTTTATTAGGTGAGTTTCATTATCCACAAGTCATTGTTTTTGAGCGCAAGCCGTTGAAGTTATAAAATCCACTTACTTACAAAGGAATATTCCCATGTTTTTTACTTGGGCGCATGACTTTTTTATTCTCCAGCACGGCAAAGGATTTTATGAGTTTTCTACGCGTTTCGCTAGGTTTAATGACTTCATCAACAAATCCACGAGCAGCAGCTCTGTAAGGATGCGCAAATTTATCGGCATATTCAGCTTCTTTTTCTGCTAATTTAGCTACCGGGTCATCCGCCGCTTGGATTTCCTTTCGGAAAATAATCTCGGATGCTCCCTTCGCCCCCATCACGGCAATTTCGGCAGAAGGCCAAGCATAATTAAAGTCCGCGCCAATATGTTTGGAATTCATCACATCGTAGGCCCCGCCATAAGCTTTGCGGATGATAACGGTAATCCGTGGCACGGTGGCTTCAGAAAAAGCATACAACAACTTAGCACCATTCGAAATGATGGCATTCCATTCTTGATCCGTTCCCGGCAAAAATCCGGGCACATCTTCCAAAACCAATAAAGGAATATTAAAAGAATCACAAAAACGAACAAACCGCGCTCCTTTCTTAGAGCTATTGACATCCAATACCCCCGCCAAACTCATAGGCTGATTGCCGACTATTCCGATACTCCGTCCCGCCAATCGGGCAAAGCCTACAACAATATTTTCCGCAAAATCCTTGTGTATCTCAAAAAAGCTCCCTTCATCTACCAACTCATTGATGACCTCCTTCATGTCATACGGTTGATTGGGATTTGACGGGATGATGTCTTTTAATTTAGGTCGATACTCTTCACCGATTTCGTAAGGAAGAGAAGGTGCCTTTTCGTTGCAATTTTGGGGCATAAAACCAATCAATTGCTTAATCTGCTCAATGGCGATTAAATCATTGGGGGCCGTCAAATGAGTCACCCCTGACTTCGTCGCATGGGTATGCGCGCCCCCTAATTCTTCGGATGTAACACTTTCGTTTGTTACTGTTTTGACCACATTGGGACCGGTCACAAACATAAAGGAAGTATGCTCTACCATCAAAATAAAATCTGTAATCGCCGGAGAATACACCGCCCCGCCCGCACAGGGGCCCATAACCGCCGATATCTGGGGAATAAAACCCGAAGCCACCGTATTACGATAAAAAATATCCGCATATCCGCCCAAAGAGACGACACCTTCTTGAATACGTGCCCCGCCCGAGTCATTCAATCCGATGACCGGAGCCCCATTCTCCATGGCCAAATCCATTATTTTCACGATTTTCTCTGCATACGTTTCCGAAAGGCTACCACCAAAAACCGTAAAATCTTGCGAAAAAACATATACCAAACGCCCATTTATCCGACCATATCCGGTCACCACTCCATCCCCCAAATACTTTTGGTCTTCCATCCCAAAATCATGTGACCGATGAGTGACAAACATGCCAATCTCTTCAAAACTATCCGGATCCAACAAAAAATGGATACGCTCCCGGGCAGTCAATTTGCCCTTCTGATGCTGCGCTTCAATTCTTTTGGGGCCGCCGCCAAGCTTGGCTTCTTTTATTTTATGGTTTAATTTCTCTAATTTATCTTTCATTTCTTTGATTTTTGCAACAACACGACAAGAAAAATGCCTTTCAAAGTCCTCCTTTATTTTTGCGACATACAGGCTTCCACAAAAGCCATAAACAATGGATGCGGAGCCTCTACCCGACTCTTGTACTCAGGATGAAACTGCACGCCTACAAACCACGGATGGTCTTCCAACTCTATAATCTCCACTAAATTACTCTCCTTATTCATCCCCACGGGTTTCATGCCCGCTTGCGCAAAAGCCTTCAAATACTTATTGTTAAACTCCCAACGATGCCGGTGACGTTCTTCGATGGTTTTCTTCCCATAAGCCTGAAAAACCTTCGACGATTCGTCTAATTCACAAGAATAAGCCCCTAGTCTCATTGTGCCGCCCTTATCCGAAATCGTCTTTTGTGACTCCATCAAATCAATCACCGGATGGGCACAATTGGGCTTCATTTCGGTGGAATAAGCATCTTCCAATCCTAATACATTTTGTGCAAACTCCACCGCCGCCATCTGCATCCCTAAACAAATACCAAAAAAAGGAATTTTTTGTTCACGAACATATTTTATGGCCTTTATTTTACCGACTAATCCGCGATCGCCAAATCCCGGAGCCACTAATACCCCGTCCACACCGGCCAATACCTCCTTAAAATCCGTCTCCGCTTCTAATTTTTCGGAGTGAATCGGCTTGATATTGACTTTACACTCATTCGCGGCACCGGCATGCACAAATGCTTCGTATATAGACTTATACGCATCTTGAAGTTCATTATATTTTCCCACAAGAGCCACTGTAATTTCTCTTTTGGGATTTTTCAGCTTACGCAAAAATTCTGACCAGACAATCAGGTTGGGATTGCTTTTGATGGGTAAATCTAATTTTTTGAGCGTCACGGTGTCCAGATGTTCTTCCAACATCAACAAAGGAACATCGTAAATGGTCTCGGCATCCCTCGCTTCGATGACGGAGGAGACTTCGACATTACAAAAAGAAGCAATTTTCTTCCGTGCATAATTGGGTAATGGATGCTCTGTGCGACAAACCAAAATATCCGGCTGAACCCCTAAGGACAAAAGGTTCTTCACGGAATGTTGGGTCGGTTTAGTTTTCAACTCTTTTGCGGAAGCCAGATAAGGCACCAAGGTCAAATGCACCAACAAAAAGTTACCGGCCCCAATATCCCACTTAAACTGCCGAATGGCCTCCATATAGGGTAAAGACTCGATATCTCCTATTGTCCCACCAATTTCTGTAATGATGATGTCATAGTCCCCACTCTGCTCCAATAGCTGAAAACGTCGTTTAATTTCATTCGTAATATGTGGGATTACCTGGACCGTTTTGCCCAAAAACTCCCCCCGTCTTTCTTTTTCGATGACGGTCTGATAGACTTTACCGGTGGTTACATTATTGGCGAGGGAAGTGGGCACCCCCAAATACCGTTCATAATGCCCTAAATCTAAATCTGTCTCGGCACCATCATCGGTCACAAAGCATTCCCCGTGTTCGTAGGGATTCAAGGTACCCGGATCAACATTAATATAAGGATCAAACTTTTGAATAGTCACCGAAAACCCCCTAGATTGTAGGATTTTAGCCAGCGAAGCAGCTATTATTCCCTTGCCTAAAGAAGACGTAACACCACCCGTAACAAACACATATTTAGCCATCAGACAATTCTTTTTATACGGGAAACAAAGGTAGCAGCTTTTTGGGGATAATCGTATTCTCTTCCCGTTTTTATTTTACTTAACTTTCGGCCTGCCAGGCGCTGCGACGGGAGGCTGACAGGTACTTCGGCATAAGGGTGTAACGGTGTAACGGTGTAACGGTGTCGCTCATTCTTGACTTTGTGGTGTTAGTGAAACCTGTCTGCTTCCTTAACATTATGACTCTCAGATTCGTGGAGAAGGATTTAAAATTTACGATATACGAATTAAGATTTTTGAAGGGCTGCCGCAGCGACATGCAAAACCAAGATTTTGTTGGTTTTTTACTTCTCAACCTGCCTTGCGCCGAAAAACGAAGCGGGAGGCAGACTGGCTTTTTCCCCTACACGTCCAGCTTATCAATCTCTCCGCAAGCCTACCTTCCTTAGGGCAATAGACAGGTCTGCGGGAAGAAAATCTGCGTTTATCTGCGGGAAAAATCTGCGTATATCTGCGGGATTCATTTTAAACCACCCAAAAGCCAAACTCTTTCCCGTAAAGTCCAGCTTACCAATCTCTCCGCAAGCCTACCTTCCTTAGGGCAATAGACAGGTCTGCGGGAAGAAAATCTGCGGTTATCTGGGGGAAAAATCTGCGGTTATCTGCGGGATTCATTTTAAACCACCCAAAAACCAAAAGCAACTTGTTGCGCACCAAAAGCGAACGCAGTGAGCGCCCCAAAGACCTCCCCTCCTAAAGTTCCACCATTGTCACCCCATTTCCCCCCAGTTCTTCTTCCGGATGATAGATATTCACGAGCATGGCTCCATATTCTTTAAGTTTTTGCCGCACGGCTTTACGCAGCGCACCGGTACCTTTTCCATGTAAAATCCGGAGTACCGGCGTGTCTTTCAAGATGGCATTATCGACAAATTTTTCGAGAGTGAACAAGGCATCATGGATAGACATTCCACGAATATCAATTTTGGACTCAAATTGCCCGTCTCTGGATGCCAAATTCTTTCGGGTTCGGTTGACGCTGGGCAAGCTGGGATTTTGAATGGCCACCAAGTCCGCAATTTTTGCGGTAACCTTCATCTCCCCAATCAATAACACCGCCTTTTTACCCCTGATGTCTTCGATAATACCGGTAGCTCCGCTGGCTCTAAATTTAGCGTAGCCACCAATGGCCAACTTAGCAATTTCAGCTTGTGTTTCGGTAGCTTCGTAAATAGCTTCATTCAATTGGCCGACTTCCTTGGCAATATCCTTACGCTCGCGCTTGATTTTTTCGGCTATTTTTTTAGCTTTTTCGATATTTTTTTCTTCCCGCAATTTGCGGATTAAGTTTTGGAGCTCTCTATCCGCCTTTCCGGCTTGTTGTAGGTCTTTTTCTTTGGCTTCGAGCTTAATTTTACGACGTTTGTAGTCCAAATCGCCCTTCATATTGCTGTAAGAACGGACCAAAATATCTACTTCTTTTTCCTTCGCCTTTAATTGAGCCAATTTTTCTTCAACTTCCAGTTTTTCGCGCTGTAAAGCAATTAATAAATCGTCGGTTTCACGTTCATTTTTACCGGTTCTTTTTCGGGCATATTGGAGAATATCATCGCTCAGGCCACTGGATTTGGCGATTTCAAAGGCATAGGAACTACCCGGCTGGCCTATTTTCAGGCGATAAGTAGGCGCTAGGTTTTCTTTATCAAAGACCATCGCCCCATTCAGGATACCGCGATTCCGGAAGGCATAAATTTTCAGATTCGGATAATGAGTAGTAATGACACCCATTACTTTTTGGGCATTGAAGGCGCGGAGTAGGGCTTCCGCAATGGCTCCCCCTATTTTGGGGTCTGTACCGGAACCAAACTCATCAATCAAGACTAAAGTATACTTATCTGCCTTTCGGATAAAATTATTCATATTGCGCAAGCGAGAACTATACGTACTCAAATCATCCTCAATCGACTGTTGATCCCCAATATCCGTAAAAACCTTACGGAAAATCCCAAATTCGGACACCTTATCCACGGGAACCAACATGGAAGATTGCACCATCAACTGCATTAACCCCATCGCCTTCATCGTAATGGATTTTCCACCGGCATTCGGTCCTGAAATCACCAAAATCCGATTTTGTCCATGCAAAGCCAAATCAAAAGGAACGGTTTTTTTATTAAGGGATTTATTTTTCAAATAAAGCAAAGGGTGGAGTCCTTGGATGACTCCAAGCAAGGGTTTGTCCTTGACAACAGGCTTTTCGGCATCCATATTTAGCGCAAGCGATGCCTTTGCTTGGATCATATCCAAACGCACCAAAACATATTGATAAGACTTGATGTCAGGAATTATTTCGCGCAAGCGGGCACTCAGACCTTCGAGAAGACGATAGATTTCTTGTTTGCGCTGTGCCATTAAATCATAGAGATCATTGTTGATTAAGATGGCAGATTCGGGCTCAATAAAGACCGTTCTTCCGGTGGCAGACTCATCATGGATAATACCCCGTACTTTACGCTTATGCTCTGTGGGTACCGCCAAGACACGGCGACCATTTCTAAAGCTTTCAATGGAATCTGCAAGGTGACCATTTTTGCGTTGGATGGCGATTTCCTTTCGGAATGCACGGGCGAGCTCTAATTCTTTGGCTTCCATTTTATGGTGAATAACCAACAATTCCGGCGAAGCATCAGGGCGGATATTCCCTTCATTATCAATTACTTGGTCTATATCTCTCAACAATATTGGATCAAAGTCCAAATCCTTAACGATGTCCCAAAGTACGGCATATTCTTCTCGTCTTTCCCGATTAAAATACTTTAGAATCCGATCAATGATGCGCAGGGTATTCGTTATTTTCCGAAAGGACTCGATAGAAAGTACGTAGGATAAAATGGCGAGCATTTCCAAGTCTTCATCCGCCAATTCGTACTTAGAAATGGGCAGGAGATGATTTTGTTCCATACCCAACTTGTAAGCGGCCACTTCTTCTAACCCCAATATAATATCCTCATAAATAACAGAAGGTTGCAGGGTGCGGCATTGCGCAACGGCGGCTTCACCATAACATTTGTGCGCTAATAAATCACACACTTTATCATATTCTAACTTCTCCAATAAATCCGATGGATCAATATTCATTATTTCGATTTAAGTTGCAAAGTTGCAATAAATTCATGGAATTGTAAAGCCACTAGGCTAACAACATACTCTTTGAGAAAAAGGATGCAAGGAGACAAAGAAAAAATGGCATTCTTCAACTTGTCATAGCGCTAAACTTTGATAACAAAATAGTAAGTATATATTACATAAATTCTCTACTAATTCTATAGTATTTTAAAATAGAATCTACCAAGAATACTTAAAATTCCAAATTACTTTATACCTTTGTGATAACAAAAGAAACCAACTCATTAAAACAGATTTGTTTTAGGCATTTTGTAACCCACTCAGCATTTTTTTTTTTTGAACAACAAACAGGATATTCTAATGACACTATTTGATCTGTAATTAACGATAGCTTTCATTCTAAAAAACCGAGTATATCCTGCAATTGAGTGCTCTTGACGTCTTAAAGAAAACCAAGCTAAGATGCCTTTTCCCCTTTCATGAACATAATCTACACCAAACACCCTAAAAAAACCATTTTTTTTTAATCTAAAATGAAAAATAATGGGACACCTTTACACAATTGAAAAGTACATCTTTTCGATTTTCTTTTTCTTAATTACTGTTTTTACTGCGCACACCCAGACTCTTGAATTGCGTCAACAAATCTACAGCAGCCATACGGGGACTCCATTTTATTGGGGCACTGATGGCGGTGGTCATTCGATTGATTATGACGGAACCCAACTCATCTACGGCTCTCCCTATGGTTACTACCAAAATTTTGGATATTTTGGCGGAGCTATTACAATCTTAGAAAAGGCGGAGGCCGGATGGACTGAAGTAGCTTGGTTTGATGCCCCCGGATTCACTACCTTAGGGATGGATGTGGCTATTGATAATGAATGGGCTTTTGCCGGAGCACCCTACTTTGGTAAATTGTACATATTCAAAAAGGTTAATGGTACTTGGACAGAGCATCAAATCATTGACAAATCTGCTATTGACAAAGATTTTGGAAACGACATCAGTTATTCGAACGGACGACTAGTGGCTTCTATGGTTGGTAGTGCTTTCATTTATGAAAATGTCAATGACCAATGGGTCGAAACCGCTCATATTTTACCCCCAGCCGGAAGCTCAGGGGATTTTGGCCAGTCCGTATCAATAGATAACGACAATTTGGTTATTGGTGATGCATTTGCCACCCCAACTAGTACCACAAGGGGAAGGGTCTCGTACTATCAATACATCAACAACAATTGGACATTGCAGCAGCAAATATCATGTCCGACTTATGGAGAAGGTTTTGGTTATTCGGTAGCTATAGACGGCAATACCTTAGCCATTGGGGAGTTTCTTACAGACCAAGACGGAGCGATTGACGTAGGCCAAGTACATATGTATTCCAAAAATGGAAACACCTGGGACTTTGATGTCATTTTACAACCTTTGCCTCCTGTCGTAAATAATTATCATTTCGGTGACATAAACTGTATCTCCATTGACAATAATACAATGGTTATTGGGCACCTGGGCAATGGGCCGGACAGAGCACATGTTTACAAAAAAGAAGCAGGAAACTGGGTCTTACATCCGGATATGACGTACCTACCCAATACGGATTTATGGTTTTATGGTGGTGGTATTTGTGTATATGGAGATGAGTACTTCATAGGCTCGGCGTCTCTTACCGACCCCAACGCCCCATCCAACATGAATGATTTGGGGGGTATCTTGTATTGGACGCCTCCAGCCAATATTAGTAATATTGCCACCGGCGACATCACTTGTATGGGTGACAATATCACTTTTGACGTAAGCTTTGATATTGAAAACCCTTTGGGGGCTATTGAAATCTATGATACTGATAATGATGTAGTTCTTGCTTCGGGATTGACATCACCGATCTCCGTCACCATGCCCGGAGTTGCGACCGAATCTACACTAAACTTTGCAGTTCGGCTGGCCAATGATCATTCAGTTTCCGATAATGCAAGTATCACCCTACTACCTTGCTGCACTTTAGAAGAAACCATTCTTTTTGGTCAATGCAACAATAATAGCACACCGGATGATGGCACAGATGACACTTTCATGGTTTCTTTTTCGGCAACGAATACCTCTTCTTCTGCCACCCAATACAACTTAGTAGTTCAAGGAACGACCTACGGGCCGTTTGACTACGGTACAGGTGCTAATATAACAGGCCTTCCGGCAAATTTTTCAGACATACCCTTCGTCTTTACAGACGTTGATAATCCGACATGCTCTGTAACAAGAATTATACACAGTTTACCTTGTTCCGGCTGTGCCGATATGCCTGTACATATTTCAGGGAATTCACCGGTTTGTGAAGGGGGCAATATCATTTTAACAGAAGACGGTGGCTATGCAGGCACTTGGCAATGGTCCGGGCCAAATGGCTTCTCCTACAATGGATATAACGCAATTATCCCAGCAGCGACTTTAGCTGATGCGGGTACTTATAGCGTAACTATTACTAACCCTTTGGGCTGTACAGCCGTCGCATCCGTAGATGTAGAGGTTAACCCGGCACTTTTGAGTGTAGATGCAGGTACTTATGACGACGTTTGTGAAAACGGCGGTTTAGTTCCTTTAATTGGTACTCCCAGCGGGGGCGTATTCTCCGGCCCGGGTGTAACAGGCAATTACTTTGACCCGAGTGTTGCGGGGTTAGGTACTCATTATATCAACTACTCTGTGCTGGACAACTGTACCGGAAATAATATTGACGATTACTCCCCCATCACCGTCTCACCTGTCACCGGCTCTGCCCCGGTCGTTTATGACATCACGACCTGTGAAGGTGGTAGTACAGAAATCCAACCAGCCGGCAGTATTCCGCAGCAACAAGGATTCTTTACAGAAAATTTTGATGAAAATGGAGTCGGTGTCACCGGCCCGGGACCTGTATATACTCCCCCCAGCAATAATCGCTGGTCCCTTTCGGGAAATTTCTCCAAACTTACAAATGCCAATCGATATTTTAAAGTAACCAACCAAAGCCTCACGGCAAAAAACACAAAGAGAAAAATTTGTTTTAGGAGCCAAGATGTGGATATTTCCGGCAAGCAAAATGTAGGCTTTAGCATTGACATTTCGGAAGACGGGGATTTAGAGCCCCATGATTTTGTGGATGTTTATTATATCATTGATGGAGTTTCCACAAAGATACCTAATTGGCAAGGACAAGGCAACAAAAAACATACCCTTGCGGGAAAAAATGGAGCCAATGATGATGACTGGGGAGCAACAACCATACATGTAGAAGGGCTTTCCGGCAACCAATTAGCGATTAAGGTGTGTGTCCGGAACAATAAACCAAACGAAGATATTCACTTGGATCATTTGACTATCAATTATCTGCCTTACCCTAAGCAATTTTATTTTTATGATGCTGATCCGAACTCAGGAAATGCCAATCTTTTGGCAGGCCCAACCCCAACTTATGACCCGATGACCACACCGGCCAATAGCCCCCAAACTATTTGGGTGACTAGGGATATCACTAATGGTTGTCAATCGCCTGCGTCTCCTGTGGTAATTACCGTCGGTGAAAATCCAATATCTACTGCCGGCTTTTCCAGTTATTGTACAGGTGAAACAATCACCTTATCAGAAAATACTAACATCCCGGGCTCTCAATGGACCTGGACAGGACCAAATGGATTTAGTGCAACGACACAGGACATCTCTATCCCTAATGCAAGTCTATCTGAATCAGGGACTTATACCGTTTTGGTCTCTACGCCTTTAGGATGTACTTCCACATCTAGTTATTATGTAAATGTCATAGAAGGCGCACCCGTACCCGTCTTAACAGACATTAATGTTTGCGAAAGCAATTCTAATACGATAAGTATTATTTACCCTGACAATCCGAACGGCAATAGTTACTCTGCGGAGGTTGATGAAGTAGGGGCAGGAGCAACCGGTCCTAATGCCACTTACACTCCGCCGAGTGATAATTCTTGGTCACTGTTTGGTCCTGGACTTTCAAAATTAACAAAAGCGAATAGGTACTTCAAAGTCATTAACCCCGGAGAGATTGAAGTCAGAAATATCCGCAAAAAAATATGTATGCAGTCCACTACAGTAGATATTACCGAATATAAAGGTGGTTTTGAAGTAAACTTATTGGCTGGTGGCAATCACAAGCCTGGGGATTATGTAGATGTTTTTTATATTGTTGATGGCGTAAAAACAAGAGTGCCGAATTATCAAGGTCAAGGCAATGCTAATCATACCCTTGTGGGCAAAAATGGTTCGCCTGATTGGACCAACGCCAATATTTCGATGCAAGACATTTATGGAAGCAGCCTAACCGTCCAAGTCTGTGTTAAATTACAAGGAGCCTCTAAAACGATTGTAATAGACTATTTTGATGTACACCGAGAGCGGCCACAAGATTATTATTTTTATGATGCCGACCCGGCAAGCGGTAATGCGACATTATTAGCAGGGCCGAGTAAATCATACAACCCCAACACGACTCCGGCTACAAGTCCGCAGACGATTTGGGTAAGTTCTGTGCTTAATGGCTGCGAAAGTGCCGCCGTACCTACCACTATTACCATTAATGCTCGCCCGGTAGCATCTATCTTAGCTAACACGGAAACACCTTGTAATAACCAATCTTTAATGCTGTCCGAAACGTCCGGAGTGGCTACTACTTGGTCTTGGTCCGGTCCTAATGGATTTACATCGACGGAGCAAAATCCAACAATAACCAATATGACCAGTGCTTCCAGTGGGTTATATAGTGTGGTGGCTAGTAACGGCGCAGATTGTTCTTCAACAGATTCCATTGACATCCAAGTATTGCCGGGTAACATAGAGGAAGTGCCCTGTTTTGATTTAATTATTCCTACGGCCGGTCATTCTATTGACTTTTCACCAAAGGCATATAATTTTTATGATGCAGATCCTACCACCGGTAATGCGACCCTTTTGGCTTCTAATCAAAGTAGTTTTAATTTTAGTGCAAATGATGTCATCTGGATGACAGCAGGCACCCCCGGTGGTTGTGAAAGTGCCCCGCAGCAAGTAATCGTGAATGACCCAACAGATATATATCCTTATAATGCTTTTGGACAAACCTACTCAGATGTGTTGGCTGATTTTACTTACACCGGAGATGTCATTTATCCATCTTTCTCTAGGCTGGCCTATCAAGTTGACCAGACCAATGAAATCCAAATTTTTGCCACTTTTGATGATGCCATAAATAACGCGAACCCGCTCGTTTATCCGTATGCCGTGACTGCTGACCAGTACGTTTTTTACCGCAAGGGAGACCCTCAGTGTCCAACTATCGGAATGGCTCATTTGATACCGGCGACTCAAGGAAAAGTGAGTACGACTTCTCCTGTGGCAGGTACCCAAAAGTTGTCATCAGAAAAGCAAGAAATGGATAACGATGAAGATATCGACATACAGGAAATGGAATTGCAACAAAACTATCCAAATCCGTTTAGCAACCAAACAATCATAGGATTTATCCTTCCGAAGGCCGACAAAGCCACATTGACCATCTACGACACCTCCGGAAAGATTGTCCATCAATCTATCAAAAATTATCCTAAAGGTCAAAATTGGATAAGCATGGATGCCTCGAACTGGGGAGAAAGTGGTATTCTTTATTATCGACTACAAACATCCAAACAATCATCCATTAAAAAAATGTTAAGAATAAATTAAGTTTTTTTCTACTTGTTTAATCATGAAAAAGGCTCATCTAAGGGAATTAGATGAGCTTTTTTCCTTATAACTACCCTATTTGGGGTGTTTTCAAATACTAACAAAAAATTTACCTACACGACCGACAAAAGTCTTGTTATAACCGTATCTTTGTCCTAGCAAAAAACAACTGATTCCCAACAACCGGTTTGTAAAAAATTACGAACCATGGACAATGCCTTTACTCTATTTCGTTACTGTCGAAGAGCTCTTCTTCCGTCTGACAAGCACACCCTTGTCCTTTTTTCAAATCCATTTAAGTATTCTTCTTTGGCTTCATCGTCCCTAAAAAGGCGTAACCATATACCATTTTTCAACTACAAATTAAACTTCCTAATTATGATGCTTTTTACAAGGATCATGAAAACAACGCTCCTGAGTATTGTTTTTATGATTTTTTCTATTGCCGTTAATGGACAATCCATTAACGAGGTGATGTACGATCCTGTTTCCAATGATGGAGTTGGTGGAGAATACATTGAACTCTATGGCACACCCGGCACCGATATTGGCTGCTATATGGTCTCTGATGGAGACTGGGTAGTTGTCATTCCTAACGGCACAACCATCCCCGCTGATGGTTTCTTTGTTATTGCAAATGCGCCTCTAGTCGATGGCGATTCAACAGATGTTGATTTAGATGTATCCACATGTGCTTGTAATTCTGACCCAAACAACTACATCACATTAACCAACAGCGGTGAATTTGTTGCTCTCTTCGATAACGCTGGTAATATCTTAGATGGAATTATCTTCGAAGAGAATGTTGTCGGCAATTCTAATGCGCCAAGTGGTCAAGTCTTGACTCCAACCAACCCTGGTCTATGTACCAATGGGGATCTTACGATTCCAAGCTTGGCAAACCTGACATCTCCTCCTGCTCCTTGGTCTTACCTCGGTGACAATGTCGTAGATGGATCCATCGACGTAGTCCCTGACGGTTCGGATGGATGGGGAGATTCATCAACACAAGGTGTGATGGGTAATTCAATGGGTGCTACCAATGCTGTAGCTTCTTGTAGCATTACCGCTATTACTTTAAATAACATCTCCGCGTGTAACAATCTAGGCACAGCAGATTCAACTGATGATCAATTCACCTATGATGTAACTGTCACCTATAACAATGCTCCCAGCACAGGCAATCTCCTAATCCGTCTATATGATGCGAATGGAACCCAAATCAGTGCTCACCCCATTGCTTTTGATCCCAACCAAACTTCCGTAACTGTGACGGATTTAATAGCGGGGACCATTGATATAGCTGATCTAACCATTACTGCCGTTGCCCAATTCAGTGCAGATGCTACATGTCAGATTACCAACACCAATGCAGGAACATCGCCGGCGCCTTGTTCTGTGGCATGCGGTCTTGGTTCTTTCTTAGGAGTTGATTGCCTTGACCAAGGCACTGAATGCAATAGCGACGATGTGATTAGCTTAAGAGTTAATGCATCAAATAGCGGAGCCGGTCCTACTAACCAATACAACGTTATCATTGCAGGAACGACCTATGGCCCCTATGATTATGATGTACAAAATCTAATCCCTATAAGCCCATTGCTCAGTGCTTCTGAATCTGTGACGATAACAGATGTGGACAACAATGCTTGCACATCCACTAATAATATACCACTTAATGGTTGTTCAGCCTATGACCAGCCACCTATTTCTGTTTCATCTAACTCTCCATTGTGCGAAAAAGAAACCATTATGCTATTTGAAGCAGGTGGTGCTGCTAATGTCACTTGGGCTTGGACGGGGCCACTTGGCTTTACGTCTTCAGACCAAAACCCAACCATTGCCAATGCTACCCCTGCTCACTCCGGCGATTATGATGTAATAGTTACCGCACCCGGTGGCTGTACATCCACTCAAACGACCACTGTCACTGTAAATCCCTTGCCCGTCGTAGATATAACTACACCGGATACATCTGTCTGTGATAGTAGTGGTAGTTTTCAAATTGCAGCCACCCCGGCCGGTGGAGTGTTCTCTGGTCCAAATGTATCATCAACAGGAGAATTCGATGCTGATGCCGCATCGGCCGGAACCTACTCCATTGTCTATTCATACCAAGATCCCGCAACAAGATGTACCAATACAGATACTATCAACATTACGGTCAATGCCCTACCGGTAGTAACCGCAGGAGGGTATGGCACCCCTTGCCTAAATGCTCCCGTTATTGACCTTACCGGTGGCAACCCTCCTGGAGGGACTTTTACCGGTGCCGGTGTTAGTGGGACTACTTTTGACCCTGCCGTTGCAGGTGTTGGCAACCATACCATCACTTA
>JANTGI010000095.1 GCA_024762995.1 Saprospiraceae bacterium
TGCTTTTGGTCTTTGGTGCGCAGCAAGCTGCTTTTGTTTTGTTTTTTCGCAGCGAGTTGCATTTTGGAGGGATTAATTTTTATCTTTACGTAAAATTAACCTTTGATTTTTTGTATTGGGGGCTTTGGAGTTGTACATTCGCACCTTAAATGAAAACGAAACTTTTTTATGGAAACGTATTACATTGTCTTGGTGGGGATTCTGTTTATACTTGCTTTTTCGGACTTGATTGTTGGGGTGAGTAATGATGCCGTTAATTTTTTGAATTCGGCGATTGGGTCGAAAGCAGGAAGTTTTAATACCATAATGATATTTGCTGCCTTGGGGATATTATTCGGGGCTGTATTTTCGAGTGGGATGATGGAAGTGGCGAGAAAGGGTATATTTCATCCGCAAAACTTTTATTTTTCGGAGATTATGCTGGTGTTTTTGGCGGTGATGCTCGCAGATATTATCTTACTAGATTTATTTAATACCTTTGGAATGCCTACTTCGACGACGGTATCCATTGTGTTTGAATTGCTGGGGGCGGCTGTGGGCATGGCCTTGATAAAGATTTATAATCAGCCGGATCATTTGTCGTTGGGTGAGTATATTAATACGGCGAAGGCGTTGGCGATTATTTCGGGCATTTTGTTGTCGGTGGTGGTTTCGTTGATAAGCGGGGCGATTGTACAGTATTTTGTTCGGATGGTTTTTACGTTTAATTATGAGGAGACGTTGAAGCGGTATGGGGCGATTTGGGGGGCAATCTCCTTTTCCGGTATAGTATATTTTATATTGATAAAGGGGGTCAAAGGCGCTTCTTTTATGACGAAGGAGATGAAGGATATGATATTGGACGATTGGCTTAGTATTATCGGTATTTCCTTTGTTGTCTTTTTAGTTTTATTCTATATTTTGCAGAAAGTCTTGAAGGTAAATATTTTAAAGGTTATTGTGTTGGTGGGTACTTTTGCGTTGGCAACTGCTTTTGCGAGCAATGATTTGGTTAATTTTATCGGTGTTCCGATGGCGGCCTATCATTCCTTCCAGTTTTATGCGGCTTCCGGTCAACCGGCAGATAGTTTTTTGATGGGAGATTTGGTAGGAAAGGTAAGTACAGAGACTTGGATGTTGTTAATTTCGGGCTTGGTGATGGTGTTGACATTGCGTTTTTCCCGCAAGGCTCGATCCGTAACAGAAACGGAAGTTAATTTGGGTCGTCAAGAAGAAGGGTATGAAAGGTTTGGGTCTAATCTATTTGCTCGTGTGGTCGTCCAATCGGTGGTCAACGGTCATCGGGCGCTATCCCAATTAGTGCCTTCCGGCATTAACAATGCCATTGCTTCTAGGTTTTTGCCTAAGAGAGTGAACGCAGAAAGTATGGAAGGTGGAGAAGTCCCACATTTTGATTTGTTGCGTGCATCGGTAAATATATTGATGGCTGCCATCCTAATTTCTTACGGTACATCCATGCATTTACCTTTGTCCACGACATACGTTACTTTTATGGTGGCGATGGGTACGTCTTTGTCAGATAGAGCATGGGGAAGAGAGAGTGCGGTTTATCGGGTTTCCGGGGTGTTGGCGGTGATTGGTGGCTGGTTCTTTACGGCTTTGTTTGCTTTTAGTTTGGCTTTTATCATCTTGAATGCTACCTATTTTGGCGGAAAGTTTGCGGTTTTTGGAATCATCGCATTGGCCATATTCTTTATTTTTCAAACGCATTTCTTACACAAAAAACGGGAGGCTAAAAAGGACAAATTATTTAAGGAAGCGCAGGAGATTGGGAAGATTTCTAACGAAAAATTGATTGAAAGGAGTAAGAATACGATTCATTCCTTTATGTCTGAGTTTGATAGATTAGTTCAGGAAACGTTGGAGAATTTATCGAAAGAGAACCGAAAAGGTCTTAGAAATACTTATGGCGATTTTTTGGATTTAAATGAAATAACCAAGAATAAGAAAGACCACGTCAGTAAGGTCATTGATAAGTTGTCGGATGATGCCTTAGAATCGGGCTATCACTATGTCCAATCAATGGACTACTTGCGCGAAATGGCGCATAGTGTGCGACACATTGTTGAGCCGTCTTTGGCGCATTTAGAAAATAGCCATAAGCCTTTGATTGTTGCTCAGAATGAGGATTTGCACAATTTGTCGGGAATTGTGGATGCTTTTGTGGCCAATGCCAATCAACATTTGGAAAGTGGTGATTCTCCTAGTTTTAGCGAGTTGTCTGATTTAAAGACAAAGGCTCTGAAAGAAATTGCGAAAGCCAGAAAACGACAAATAAAACGGATCAAAAGTAATGAAGTCGGTACTCGAAATAGTATGCTGTACTTTGAGCTGTTGACTGAATTGAAGAATTTTATCTTGTTTGGTTATTCTTTGGTGAAGTCTCATGATCGGTTGGTACGGTCTTCTCAGGGGTTTGTGTTTGAGGATGAGATGGAGTGAGGAGGTCTTTGGAGCGCTCCCTGCGGTCGCTTTTGGTCTTTGGAGCGCTCCCTGCGGTCGCTTTTGGTCTTTGGAGCGCAGCAAGCTGCTTTTGGTCTTTTGGGCGCAGCAAGCTGCTTTTGGTGTTTGGAGCGCAGCAAGCTGCTTTTGGTGTTTGGAGCGCAGCAAGCTGCTTTTTTTGGGGAGGAGGTGCTTTGATTTTTAGCTTGTGCAAAAAGGTGGGGTAAAGTAAAAACATTTGCCTAACTTTGCGGCTAATGGAAAGAACTACTTTTACGACTAAGAAAATTTTTCTTATAGGGTTGGTTGTGTATGTGATAACCGCTATTTTTTCTCTAGGCGATCATCACCATGATGAACACTTCCAAATATTAGAATTTGCGGCCTTGAAATTGGGGCTGGCTTTTGAGAACGATCTAGCTTGGGAGTATCATTTTCAGATGCGTCCGGCTTTGCAACCGGCTATGGTCGTCGTATTGTATCGTTTTTTGGCGCTTTTTGGCTTGGCGAATCCCTTTTTTGTGGCTTTTCTGCTGCGGTTGATTTCTGCGATAATGAGTTTGTGGGTAATAAAGCTTCTGGTCGATTTGTATCAGAAAGAGTTTAAGCATGATACGGTGCGGCTGTGGTTTGTGGTAATGTCTATTTTTATATGGATTTCATTGTACAATAATGTTCGATTTTCGTCTGAAAATTGGTCGGGCAATCTATTTATGTTAGGTTTTGTGTGGTTGATGCAGGAGAAAAAGCCGAAATTAAGGACTTACTTGATTGGTGGGGCTTTATTTGGGTTGGCTTTTGTCATTCGGTATCAAGTAGCATTGATGGTTTTGGGTTTTGGATTGTGGTTGTTGATTAGACGGAAGGATCCTTTCGGAAAATTGGTGTTGATGGCCCTTGGTTTTTTGGGTATGTTTGGGCTTGGCGTGTTGATTGACAGGTGGTTTTATGGTGATTGGGTGTTGACGACATGGAATTATTTGAAATGGAATATTTTGGCGGATCGGGTTTCGACTTTTGGGATTGAGCCCTGGTATTATTATATCACGCAGACTATTGTGGATGCGGTGCCGCCATTTAGTTTGATCTATGTTGTCAGTTTTCTTTGGATGATAATAAAACGGCCTATGTCGGCCATCACATGGACGATATTGCCTTTTATGGTGGTACATTTTATCATTGGGCATAAAGAGACGCGGTTCATGTTTCCACTATTAGCATTTATGCCAGTGGTGATGAGTTATTTTTTAGACTGGGTGTTGGACAGGTATGGTGCTGATTTTTTCAGCCGTAACAAAATCGCATATTGGTTTAAAAAGTTGTTTTGGGTGACCAATGTCGTGATGGTTATCATCGTGATGTTTCGACCGGCCAATAATACCATCTGGCGAGAATTTGCTTTTTATAAGGCCATAAAAAAACCGGCGACCGTCTATTATGATAAGACTTCTCCTTTTGGTGAGGGATTGGCGTATAAATTTTATATGCGCCCGAATGTGGAAGTTTTCCCTTACGAGATTATGGATACCATCTTACCGGAGCCCAATCGTCAGGTATTTATCGGGACTACGGATTTGAAGATGGTCGATAAATATTTGCCGCATTCTAAGTTGATTTATCGGTCTTATCCGGAATGGATGACTCGTTTTAATGTCAATGGGTGGGTAGATCGGACGACTTTGTATTATGTGCTCGAATTAAAGGATGAATAAGTCTCATGGCTCATTATAAGTTTTTTGCGCAAGCAATTGAGGGATTATATGATAAGGGGGAAGCCCAATCTATCCGGCGTATTGTGCAAGAAGATGTCTTTCATGGACGTCCTTCCTCTTCTCTTTCGGACGAAGATGTGGCTCTTCTCAAAAGAATTGAAGGGCAATTGCTCAGTGGGCGACCCATTCAATATATCTTGGGCATGGCAGATTTTTATGGTCTGAAACTTCAAGTGAATGAGTCGGTTTTGATACCGCGACAAGACACGGAGACTGTCGTGTATGAGGTGATTCATTTGGCGAAAGCCATGAAAAAAAATGGAAAACTTCAAATTTTAGATATTGGTACGGGGAGTGGATGTATGGCGCTTGCGCTCAAAAAGGAATTGGACTTAGTGGATGTTTTGGCGGTAGATGTGAGTATTAAGGCTCTGAATGTTGCCAGAAAAAATAATAGGGGGCTACAGCTTTGTGTCCAGTTTGAACAATTAGATATTCTCGATGAAAACCAATGGGGACGGATGGGGACTTTTGATATTATTGTTTCCAATCCCCCTTATATACCGCCATCAGAAAAGCCATTGATGCCTAGTTATGTGAAAGATCAAGAGCCGGACATCGCCTTATTTGTTCCCCAAGATGATGCATTATTGTTTTATAGAAAGATTGCTCTATTTGGGTGCGCCCACCTTTCGGAAAACGGTTTTTTGGCTTTTGAAATTAATGAATTTAGGGCAATGGAGATAGTGAAGTTGTTGGAACAATTGGGTTATCGGTCCATTGCGATAAAACAGGATTTGAATGGGGCCGATAGGGTGGTTTATGCAAAAAAGCCTTTTCCGCAAGGAGCGAAAAAGGCTTAGTATTTTGTGTGACTAAATTAAGTTTCTTACGTAACTTTTTTAATCGAAGCAGATTTTTTATTTTATCACTTTCCCCACGCTAGGTATTCCATCTTTGATGACTTGCAAATAATAAACACCGCTTGTCAAATCTTGTGTGTCGATTTTTAGGTGACGTTCACCGCCTAGAACTTGGTGGTAAACTTGCTTTCCGGTAATATGGAATAAAGCGATACTGCCTTCTTTGTAATTCATGCCAAGATCAATTTCTACAAAAAGGTTGAATGGATTCGGATAAACATCAAACTGCTTTTCCTTGGCCGGTGTTAATGTAAATCCTACAATATTTACATTTTCGCAAGAACTTGTGGTAGAACAGCCATTTTTAGTAATTTGTACCGCAAATGTACCACTGTAATTTGGTGTAAAGGTCGCATGGGTCGCTCCTGCAATAGGCATGTCTGTAGTACAATCAAACCATTGGTAACTATCGGCATCCGTAGCTGTGCTCAAGGTTTGGCCATCTAATTTGACATTGGCATCGATGGTTGTTGGAATAACTGTCATGTTGACGGTACTATCACAACCGGTGGTCGCAGACAAAACGCTGGTATGTGTGACAGTTTGTGTGATATTGTCTATGACAGTACCATCCCCAAAGGTAAAGGATTCACCCATACAAATTTCTTGGCTATCGCTAAAGTCGTAAGCCGGGTTGACAGTCAACGCCGTATTGACAATACTGTCGCATCCGGCTGCTGCTGAAAAAACACTTGAATAAGTGAAGCTTTCAGTAATATTATCTTTGACGGTTCCGTCAGGGAAAGTATAGCTTTCTCCTTGACAAATCGTCGCACTCTCAGTAGTTGTAGGAGTAGGCATGACTTCAATCGTACTACTTTGGCAGATAGGAGCAGAAATACATCCACCTTCACCTGAAACGTAGTAAGTCGTTGTTTCTGTTGGATTTAGCGTGATACTTGGGCCTTCTCCAATGACTTCTCCGGTGCAATCACCGGCGTGCCATACCCATTTGGTCGCTCCGTTCAATTCACCGGAAATGATCTCAAAAGTTAATTCATTTCCAGCACAAATTTGGGTGGCAGATGTTGAGAAGGTCGGTACATCCGCACTGATGCAGTATTGTAGTTTTTGTACAAAAGCATCTGCTCCGCCTTTGTTTGTAACTTCGTCTAAACCGATACCGGGATCAAAATCAACATTGGCATTGTAGAAGGTACCTACCGTATAGACGCCACCATCTGAAGACATGTGGATTTTTTGACCAAAATCCGTAGAAATACCACCAAAAGAAACAGCAGAGCTAAATGTAGCATCGGCTTGATATTTGGCCACAAAAGCATCCGTAAGACCGGCAGATTGAAAGCTTTGAGTCGGATCGATGTTAAAGGCACTGGAAAAAGAACCGGTGACCATAATGTTGTTTTCTGCATCTACGATAACAGAATGAAGAGCATCAGTGGATGTGCCACCAATTTTTTTTACCCACATTAATTCACCGTTGGCATCTACTTTTTGAATAAATGCGTCCGTACCTCCTGTTGCAACGACGTCCATGTCCATATTGGGATCCGGATTGAAATCTACAGAACCTGAAAACTCACCAACTGCATATACGTTTCCTGCTGCATCTACTGCCACTGATGAACCGGTGTTGCTTTCTGGCCCTTCAATGGTATTTACCCATTGGAAATTGCCGTTGGCATCTAGTTTTTCAACAAAGATGTCATTCATTCCTCTAGAAGTTCTATTCACTGCGCTTGTTCCCGGATCAAAGTCCACAGTACCTGCAAAATATCCAATCGTATAAACATTGCCTGCATCATCCACATCCATTTCAAATGCTTTTTCGTTGCTAGGACCGCCGATGTTGGTTGCCCAAATGAAGTCCCCATTATTGTCCAGTTTTTGGACAAATACGTCTTTTCCACCGTTAGAAGTTAGTTCAGCGGTGCCGGCACCCGGGTCAAAGTCCACAGTATTTCTAAATAATCCGGTGGTGTAAATATTACCGGCTTCGTCAATCGAAATAGCAGCACCTTCGTCCAAAGATGTGCCACCCATAGTCTTTACCCAAATTAATTGGCCATTGGCATCCAGTTTTTCAATATAAACGTCAGATGCTCCATGCGCAGAGATGGAAGTGACCCCGGCATTAGGATCAAAATCAACTGTGCTTTTAAAATAACCGATCACATAGACGTTACCGTTAGCATCAACGGCAATGTCTTGAGGATAGTCACTAGCGGTTCCCCCAAAGGATTTTGCCCAAATTAATTGGCCATTGGCATCCATTTTTTCGATAAATACGTCTGCATTGCCATTGGAAGTCAAAGTGGCATCGTTGGCACTCGGGTCAAAATCAACAGCGTCTCTAAAACTACCGGCAACATATACATTACCTGCAGCATCAGAAGTGATTGCATGGCCTTCATCGGCTAATGAACCACCAATTCCGACAGTCCATTCATAAGATTGTGCATGAATAGCTGTGGAAGTAAAAATCAAAGAGAAGGTAAACACCTTCACCAAAGTCAGTAAACTTGGTTTTCTCATAAGGTATGGATTTAGATTAGTTAAAATTTTCAGTTTAGGTAAGTGGACTTATTTAGGTTTCATTTTTACAACACCTTATGGTGAAAAAAGAAGCCGTCATGCAAGGTCTAGTAACAAAGATGTCCAATTACTAATATGGCTGTTTTCAAAATTTGAGCCAATAAAAAGAGTATTGTTATATGATGATTTGATAATTATGTAGAGTAAAGAGATAGAGTGAAATGGCTTGGGAATTTTTTTATTTTTTTTGGGGCTCTCTGTTTAGATGGTGCTGTTTTTAGTCAAGAAATCGCCTTTTTTGTGTATTTTGAGCCTGACTGAGTCGGCAACGCGGTCTCCTTTTTTGATGGATAGACTAAGGTGTTTAGGCTTCATAGGTGCAAATCTGCCTAGGATATATGGAGCCTACATTTGTTAATTTTCAGATGTTGTCTTGTCGGTTACTCCATTAACCGCTAATTAACATGCAATTATAGACACAAAACCCTTAGTAAATCGTATTTTTGTGCAAGCAAATGACAATTATGTTAAAGGAGAAAGGAACTAACGAACAGTTCGATATCATTACGGATGAGTGCCGGAGCTTATTCTTGAAGAAATACCAAGATTATGGATCGGCTTGGCGGATATTACGAACCACAAGTTTGACGGATCAGATACTTATCAAGGCCCGTCGTATCCGAAATATACAAGAAGTTGGTGCCCAGCGCGTAGGAGATTCCATTGCATCGGAGTTTATGGGTATCATTAATTATTCCAACATGGCGCTGATACAACTGTCACTAGACAAGGATGCACCGTTTGAGATGGATTTGGATGAAGTGACTCGGCTATATGATGAGAAGAGGCAGGAAGCCCGAGACTTATTGCAACAAAAAAATCACGATTATGGGGAGGCTTGGCGTGATATGCGAGTAAGTTCTATTACTGATTTAATTTTGATGAAGTTGTTACGCTTGCGCCAAATAGAAGATAACGAGGGTAAAACCTTGGTTTCGGAAGGATTGGAAGCCAATTATTTGGATATTCTTATATATTCTGTTTTTGCCCTTATTCTCTTGCGAGAAAAAGCGAGTTAGACGAATCAGATTCTAAGGAATGGTTGCTCTAATCTCTGAGTAAAGAAATAAGCAGATACCAAAAAAGAAAAAAAATGACATTAACTGAATTTTCCCTGATTGTTGGTGTAATAGCCATCGGTATGACCTATTTGATGAAGAAGAAGAGTACGCATCTTCTTATGAGTTTTTTGCAAAACTTTTTGGGCGTATTTTTTATTGTGTCGGGTTTTGTCAAGGCAGTGGATCCATTAGGTACAGCCTACAAGATGGAAGAGTATTTTGAGAATTTTTATTATACTTTTGACGAAAGTCCGATGAAGGCGATCGCACCTATATTTACGGATATGGCGGAGTATGCGGTGATAATATCGGTGGGGATGATTATTTTCGAGATTATTTTGGGTGTCATGTTGATATTGGGCTACAAACCAAAGTTGACCGCTTGGCTTTTCTTTTTGATCATGGTCATCTATACGGCCTTGACCGGATTTACTTATTTGAATGGATATGTTCCGGAAGGCGTTAATTTCTTTGAATTTAGTAAGTGGGGAGATTTTGCCGAATCCCAGATGAAGGTGACAGATTGTGGTTGTTTTGGTGATTTTATTAAGATTTCCGCCTTTGATACGTTTATGAAAAATGTGGTCATCCTGTTTCCGGCCTTATTTTTTCTATTTAAGAGTAAGTGGATGCACCAATTATTTTCTTCCAAAACACGGTCGATAATTGTTGGCGCCAGTACATTGATCTTTTTGGTTTTTTCGTGGAGTAATTATATTTGGGATATACCTGTGGTTGATTTTAGACCATTTAAAGTCGGTGTCAATATTCGGGAACAAGCCAAAGCCGAAGCAGATGCCGAAGCTGCGGTAGAGATTATCTCCTATATTTGTACCAACAAAAAAACCGGAGAAGTAGTCGAAATACCTTATAAGCAGTATTTGAAAGAATATAAGTCTTATCCGCGTGAGGAGTGGACATTTGAGCAAAATAAGACAGAGCCATCCATCCCACACACTAAGATTAGTGATTTTTTGATTCAGGATATGGATGGGGAAGATTTCACGGATTCCATCTTGAATGACCCGGGGTATGCTTTTATGATTGTCTCAAAAGGGCTTAAGAAAGACATCAGTGTGGAAATGATGACGGTGCAGGATACGACTTTTATTCAAGATACCATCGTCCAACCGGATGGATCGCAGGCAATAGTTACCAAAGTGGGAGCTATAGAGCCGGTAGAAGTTGAAAAAGAAATTTATCATTTTCCGGAAGGCTTCGTTAAGCCTTTTAAAGAGAAAATAGTGCCTTTGGCGCAAGCCGCTAAAAAAGCGGGAGTAAAAACCTATATGATTATCGGTATGGAAGACCCGGAAGTCGCCAAATCATTTGCAAAAGAAATCGGGGCCGATTTCCCTATTTATATGGCCGATAATATTCTTTTGAAAACCATTGTACGTTCTAACCCCGGTACGGTATTGATGCACGATGGCAAAATATTAGGTAAATGGCACCATCGTAAGTTGCCGATGTTTGATGAAATTAAAGCGAAATTAATTCGGTAGTAGAGACAAGGCATGCCTTGTATCTACTACATTTGTGTATTGACCGCATAAAAAAAACTCCTACATCACGGGAGGGTGGATGTAGGAGCGAAACTAAACATACTATGAGAAAACTACCGTTACAAAGATAAGATGGTTTTGGTGATTTGTAGTCGGTTAAATGGTAAGCGGGAAGTATTATTTAGACAACGGGCATTTTACATTAAGAAATAACATATATTATATTTTTATTTAGTAAAGTCGATAAGTATGGGAACTATTTTCACCCATTTCCGGCCGGTAGTATAAGTTTGGGTGGTATGATATGTGGATAAATATACAATAGGAGCGTTGTCCGCTTGAAAAAGCCGAAAGTCCATAAGAAAATTGGAATCAACTTGTTTCGCTTGAAACGAGGATAATTTGTTAGAAGAAAAATATGGTGAAAACCGGAGAAAAGAGCTATTTGATGGCTGCTCAACAGTCCTAGAGAAGGCAATATCTACCAATTTGGAGATCGAAAAGGAGTGGAATAGTAGGGCAAAAAAAAATCCTACACTATAACTTTTTATAGTGTAGGAGTAACTATCAAAACATACTATGAGAAAACTTGCGTCAAAGATAACGCGAACTTCTTTACGTTGAAAGCACAAATTAGGTTACGTACTCAATTGATTAGGTAACGGGCATGTATTGTACTTTTTTTTATTGTAACTGTTTTGGCATCCCTGTTTTCAGGCGCAAAAAGGTATTTTACGGCAAAAACCCGCAGGTACCTAAAGTTACTTTATAGTATGAATCCTGCACCAGCCAAGGTTATTGGTGGCACAGGACTACAAACATACTATGAGAATAAACATGCCAAATATATAGGAAAAACTTATATATAGCAATAAAATGGATAATAATTAATGACAATATTACAAAAGACGCTTAGACTTTGTTCCAAATAGGTGTGAATCAGGCTAAGGGGCAGATATTTTGATTGTGTCTCGATATTTAGCGGAAGGTCTTAGCCTTGTGGTTTTCGGGAAAAGAAGGGTGGGGCATTTAGATTTTGCCGAAAAGTTCCAAATGGGTTATCTTTGTTATTTTGCGAGGGATTACTTAACCCAAAAACGGAATTCTGCGTAAATGATAGGGATTAGGTTTTGGAATCATGGTAATTTGTGTCGAATGTAGAAAGATTTACCGAAACCGGCGCACTTGTTAATCTAGGGCATGTTGAAATGTAGGATAAGTTTGGATACTTTTGCTTGGGAATTGGCAGAGCCTTTGGTGGACAAGGGTAAGTCGCTGTATGTGCAGGGAGCAGGAGTAGATTTGGAGAATATCGGACAAGGGGTTTGGACCTTGCAAGTTAAAGAGGAAGAGGAGCAGTATGAAGTCGAATTGTTGCTCAAGGGACGTGTTTTTCATCAAGTGGGATGTGAGTGCGCGCTATTTGGAGAAGGAAAGATATGTGCCCATATTGTGGTTGGGTTTTTTGCCGTTTTGGACCAACGCCCAAAAAAGGCCTTGCGAAATGAATCATCAACATCAATACCGATAGCCAAAAGGAAGGTTCAGGATTTTATGCAAATGATTCCGGTGGAGCAGCAGGAGGCGTTAGTGTTGAGTTTTGCTAAGAGGAATCGAAGGTTTGCGCTGTTGATTCGGGCGACGGCTACTCCTTATGCAAGCGAAGAACCGGACAAATATAAGCAACTTCTCTATCTGGTCATCAAACAGGCTGCAGTCCATCAAAAAATATCTATTAGTGGTTTAAATTTTATTAATGAGGTCGTCGTCACTATCTTAAATGAGTTGAAGCATTTATTGGATGAAGGCAATACAGGAGAAATCTATCTTTTTGCGGATGAATATCTACGTGCTTGGCCGATTTTGATGAATTATGACCTTCCGGAGAAGAAAAAACCGCATATTTCTCTTATTCAAACTTTGCAGCTATTAGAAAGAGCCACCACGGTCATCATGGCGCCGGAGCTGATTGAGAAAATAGCGGTCATGTTGTCTAAACACGTTCCTGTTTATACGAGATGGTCTGCTCCGGTGGCTAAAAAATTGCTTGCACTGATTCATAAATTGGCCAAGGATTCGACGGTACAGGATTTATGTGCTGCTCATTTGGAGCTTTTGTTTGAGCAAGAGATGACTTATCGGGAGCTTGCGGATATTTTGGAAGTATTGGTAGGCTGGGGGAGAGCACCTTCCAAATTGATGAAGGCGGTTTCTGAGTATTGGACGGAGAATGATTTGCAGGCATATTGTCAATTGGCGGTTGCGCATGGGCATTTTGAGTTATTGGAGACATTGGTGCATTGGGTGAAGGAGCGCCCTGTGAGTTCTCGTTTTTTGCAAGAAATTGAAGATTATCAATTATTAATAGCAAGGTCTAAAGGGGATGAAAATCGCTTGGCTCTCCTTGCGGAAAAAAGCTTTAAGAAGACCGGGCAAGTAAAGTATTATAAAATACTAAAAGAATTATTACAGGATACTTGGGAAAAAGACGCCAAACGACTTTTTGATTTTTTTGCGAAAGCTAATCAGCCGCTGCCCGCTGCCTTATTGTTGGTGGATCAAAAAGCATGGGATGAATTACTTGATTTTACCAAAAGAGAAGGGGACTTGTTCTTTTTGACGAAAGTCGATAAGTATCTGTTGAAACATAAGCCAAAGGAAATCAAGCTGTTATACCTTGATTTGCTGTCGATTTACTTTGATCAACATCTAGGAGACAAACCGGTAGATATGTTTATTTATCTCCAGGATCATTTGGCCGAGATAGGCTATTCGGCTTTCGCCAAAGAGATCAAAGCTTGGATGCGTCAACGATATGGGCATCGTCCCTTATTAAAAACTGTTTTTTAGGCGACCGGTAGAATCATTCCTGATAAGAAATCGCCTTCGAATCTGTAATCAAGAAATTCATTAATCCGGCAAGAATCAAACTAATTCCGGCAACGGTCATCGCATGAATCGCTTGTGGTCCAATCAACTTGTACGTAAAATTAATCCCACCCAAGGCGGCAATAATTTGGGGTATCACGATAAACATATTGAACAATCCCATATAAACCCCCATCTTTTTGGCATCAATTGAACTCGACAGCATGGCATACGGCATCGACAAGATGCTCCCCCACGAAATCCCTATCAAGATAAATGAAAGAGCTAGCCAGCTCGGATTCGGGATGATGTTCATGATTAAGAAACCTATTCCACCCAAGATTAAAGAAGCCATGTGGATGTATTTACGGTTGATATTTCGCTTAGCGGTGTAGAGCGTCAGCAATAGGGCAAATGCCATAGACGATAATCCATAAATACCCATATACGAGCCAACCGAATTGGCCGCATCTTGGTAGTGTTGATTGGCCGCTAGGTAATCCGCTGCTTGCGCAAAATCAGCTTCGTGTGGCATGGGGGCATGAAATACTGATTCTGTTAAAGCCGGGGTTGCCAAACTCCACATCGTAAAAAAAGCAAACCAACTAAAAAATTGAATAACACCTAACTTCCGCATCGTCGAAGGCATCTTAAAAATATTCTCAAATATTTCTGAAAAGAATCGCCCTTTACTCGCTTGTTTTTCTTTCTCGAATTCTTCTTCATCCTCGGGGGGATATTCCTTTGTCGTCAAAATAGTATATAGCACACTCCCCAAGAAGACAAAAGCACCTATCGAAAAGGCCATTTTTACGGAAGGTGGAATAACACCCGGCTCAGCCGTGTTGGTGACACCCAACTTTGTGATAAACCACGGCAAATTACTGGCAATCCAAGTACCTATCCCAATAATCAATGTCTGCACCACAAATCCATAAGATCGCTGTTCTTCATTCAGCTTATCCGCCACCAAAGCCCGAAAAGGCTCCATACTTATATTAATCGACGCATCCAAAATCCACAAGAATCCCGCAGCCATCCACAAGGCAGATGAATGGGGCATGAAAAACAGAGCAATCGTACTCAATATCGCTCCTATCAAGAAAAACGGCTTTCTGCGTCCCCACCGCGGACTCCAGGTGCGGTCACTCATGTAACCTATGATGGGCTGCACCAATAATCCGGTCAATGGAGCGGCAATCCAAAGGATGGGTATTTCATCTTGGCTGGCGCCTAAAGTCTGGAAGATTCTGGACATAAATCCGCCTTGTAGCGCAAATCCGAATTGGATACCCAAAAATCCGAAACTCATGTTCCATATTTGCCAAAAGGTTAGGTTAGGTTTTTTCATTTTCTTTTTTTCTTAGTGGTTCGTATAATTTCCCGCAGATTCACGCAGATTTATACCGCAGACCTGCCTACTGCCCGAAGGAAGGTAGGTTTTCGCAGATTTTAGCCATTCGTAAAACTTGATGCTCTTGGCGGTTTGTGGTTCAAACAAAATACTCACCGATTACTAAAAACCCGATATCCCCAAGCTCCCAATTCAAATTTTTCTCCGCTCTTTAACTCCACTTCTCTATCCGCAAAAACATCCCAAAACTTCCCTTCCAATGGATAATCTTTTAGCTCAAAACTCTGCGGTGTCTTTGACAAATTAAGTAACGCAACGACCTTCGCATCTCCGTTTTTTCTCTCATAAGCAATAATGTTAGGATTGGTGGTGGCAATAGTCCGATAATTATCCAAATCTATACCATTCTGCAAAGCCGGATTATGATGCTTCAACTTGGTTAATTTCTTGAAAAACACCTGCTTGCTCAAGTCAGACCAATCAATTTCATCCTTTCCAAAAAACGATAGTCGTTTGTCCAAGCCCGCTTCCTGTCCACTGTAAATCAACGGCATTCCTTCCATCGTAAAAGCCATTACCGTCATCACATCCCCTGCGTCGCCCATCCGTTCTTTGATGGTGCCATTCCAAGAATTTTCGTCGTGATTCGTGGTAAAATTCATCCGATAAGCTCCTTTCGGAAAACGCTT
>JANTGI010000096.1 GCA_024762995.1 Saprospiraceae bacterium
GCCTTCTTACTTAGAAGGTTTCCTAAAATTGTCCATTTTCTGCTTTAATTTTCTTTGCCATAGCCCGCTATGCCTTCAAAAAATTAAATTGAAAATGCTTTAGCATTCATGAACACCGTAAAACAACAAAAAAGTCGTGAATAAATGGAAAATTTAAGAAAACTGAATCTCAAATCTTTAATCGAACTCAGGTTAATCCGTCATCCTATTGATCCACAATTCATCCCACTGTTTCCTCAATTCACAGAAAAAAGATGTACTTTTTTTCACATTTTCCATTCATTTGCTTATCAAAAAAATTACGGTGTCCCAATAAACACTCGACTCAAAATGATAAAATCATGAAACCATCTTTTTTTCTCCTATTTTTTCTTTGTATCAGTGCTTTTGCGCAAGCTCAATATCAAACCATCAAAGGAGTAATTATTGACAAACAATCCGAATATCCGCTGATTGGTGCATCGGTAGTCGTTGTCAACTCTGACCCACTGCTAGGTGCTGTAACGGATTTGGATGGGATATTTCGGATTGAACATGTCCCGATAGGTCGCCATACTATCCGTGTGGAGTATCTTGGGTACGAACCCATTGTCTTACCCAATATCCTAGTCAACTCCGCCAAAGAAACGGAAGTAAACATCCAAATGGAAGAATCACTCATCCAAATCAATGAAGTGGTTGTCAAAGCCACCAATAAGTCCAAAGGTCAAGTCACCAACCAACTGGCCACGGTCAGTGCTCGTAGCATCTCTGTGGAAGAAGCGGGCAGATTCTCCGGGAGCTACGGAGACCCGGCAAGAATGGCGCAAAACTATGCCGGTGTCAGCGGAGCCAGCGATGACCGAAATGACATTATTATTCGGGGTAACTCTCCACTAGGTGTCCTTTGGAGAATGGAAGGTATTGACATCCCCAACCCTAGCCACTTCTCCGCCCTCGGCACAACCGGCGGGCCGGTCAGTATGCTGAACATCAACAATTTAAGCAATTCTGATTTTTTTACCAGTGCTTGGAGTGCCGATTATGGCAATGCGCTTTCCGGCGTATTTGACATCAAACTCCGCAATGGCAACAGAGACAAAAGAGAGTATCTGGGAGAGATCGGGTTTAATGGCTTTGAACTAGGCGCCGAAGGCCCTTTCAAAAAAGGTAAAAAGGCTTCGTATCTGGCTAATTTTCGTTATTCAACGCTTGGTGTATTCAAAGCCATTGGAATTGATTTTGGTCTTGGCGATGCAGTCCCCGAATTTCAAGACCTGACCTTCAAGATAAACATACCGACCAATCATTCCGGAGTTTTTACCCTTTGGGGAATCGGCGGAATTAGTGACATCCATATTGCCCCCAAGTCGAGCGGGGATAATGGCGAAATTTTCGCCTTTGATGCGACCGATGTAACTTTTGGTTCTAATACCGGCATTCTCGGGGCTTCTCACACTTATTTTTGGGACAAAAACACTTATACCAAACTCACCATTGTCGGTTCTGGTACCCAAACCATCGGACACTTAGATTCTGTCAGCCTAGACAGCAGCCGGACCAATTTTTTCAACTTCAAACATGGTCAATACAAGTATTCTGCCCACTTCAAATTCAATAAAAAACTTTCTGCAAAGAATACCATCACAACCGGCGCCATTTATGACCTTATCGACCTTGATATACACGATAGCACATTGGTGGCTCCCCATATTTTTGAAGAATCCAAAGGATATAGCGGGTTTTCTTCCTTGATTCAGGCTTACGCAAATTGGCAATATCGCCCCACCAAACGGTTGACCATGAATCTCGGGCTACATCATCAATACTACGCCTTTAACCAAACCAATAATCTTGAACCAAGACTCGGTATCCGCTATAATACCTCCGCTAAATCCAACCTGACCTTTGGTGCCGGTCTGCACAGTCAACTGCAGCCGATGGTCACCTATTTTGCGCAAGACGACAACCATGTAGAGACGAATAAAAACCTGGACTTTAGCAAGGCGGTTCACACCGTAGTCGGATATGAATTTCAATTTGCTCATAATATGCGCCTAAAATCCGAAGTTTACTACCAATATCTCTATGATATCCCGGTCGATAATTACCCGTCGCCCTATTCCATCTTAAACGGCGGGGCAGACTTTGTGATACCGGATGCCACCCATCTCGTCAACGAAGGAACAGGAGAAAATTATGGAATTGAGTTGACCTTAGAAAAATTCTTTTCCGAAGGTTATTATTATCTGTTCACCGCTTCTGTTTTTGACTCCAAGTACACCGGCAGTGACAAAATCAAAAGAAACACTCTTTTCAACTCTAACTATGTCTTTAATGCCCTTGCGGGAAAAGAATTCAAAATCAAGCAAAATCGCCTGTCCTTTGACTCCAAACTCACCTATTCCGGGGGACGTAGATATACGCCGATTGATTGGGAAGCATCCAACTTAGCACAGGAAGAAGTCCTTGACTATGACCATGCTTTTGAAAAACAATACCCGCCTTATTTCAAATTGGATTTCAAGGTTTCCTTCAAACAAAATCGAAAAAGAATCTCCCAAGAATGGTCTTTGGACTTAACCAATGTGACCAATCACCAAAACATCTTTCAAAAATCCTATAATGTGCGGGAGAAAAAAGAAAACACCACCTATCAGCGGGGCTTCTTTCCCAATATTTTGTACAAAATCTATTTCTAAAGCCATAACTTATTAATATCCGGTACTTCAGTCTTACGGTGTAACGATACAACGGTATCGCTCTACCTAAGCTTGGTGGAATTGGCAAAAGGTGAATGGTTAAGTTTACCTGCTGCAGACAGGGGGCAAAGAATTACAAATAGGCATTATCGGGATCTTGCTACGGTAAAAAGAAATGTCTTTTCTTTGTTCAAGGCAAGAGCTTAAGACTTGCGAAAACCAAGTGTTTTTTAGCCTTAAGTCCCCATTTCAAGGGGACCTGCCTGACATGGCCAAAGCGGAGCTGTAGGCAGGCAGGTATTTGGGGTTAAAAACAAAAAATCAAAAAATACTTGGTTTTCTTCGGAGTAACCAACTTTTGTCCTGTACTTAACTGTCGTTTTACAAAATCAAAAATTCAGAGACATCATCTACAGCAAAATGGTTAAAAAAAAATCCGTATCTTCGGGAGCAATGAATACATCTGACGCAAAGAGCGAAGCCACCATCATCGGCTTCAATGACAAATGGATAATGCTGCTGGGTATCCCCTTACTCGGCAGCATCATGCCATTTATCTTTTTTAGTGCATGTCGCAATGCGCCGATCAGTGAGAGCTACATAAGCATCACCACTTCCATCATCAACACCTTTATATTCTGGCAAATTGATAAGAAGATTATCATCTACTTTCGTAAAAAATTTCCTAAGCATAAAGATTATATCAAAAGACTTACCTACCAACTTGTCGTCCTTGCAATAACGACCTATCTACTCTTAATCATAATTATTTGGGCATTGGGTTATCTCCCACACGAACCTCATGTAGCAAGCCCCACACACACCGAAGCCATTGCCGGAACCTATACGATTACGGCACTGGTGTTGGCCATTTACGAAGCCATGTATTTCTTCGATCTTTGGAAAATAGAAATTTTAGAGAACGAAAAATTAAAAACCGAAAATACCAAAGCCCAATTAGAAGTATTGAAAAATCAAGTTAATCCCCACTTCCTGTTTAATTCCTTTAACACATTGGTGGCGATTATCCCGGATTCCCCGGAAATCGCCGTCAAATTCACCACAGAACTATCCAACTTCTACCGCTATATTTTAGCCTTTAAAGACAAAGAACTTATTCCCGTACAGCAAGAATTAAACAGTATCGACTCCTATATCTATTTACTAAAAATTCGATTTCAAGACAACTTGGTCATTGAGAAAGGAGAAGATTTTCCTTCGGAAATGTATATGCCCCCTTTATCTCTCCAAATCTTAGTCGAAAATGCCGTCAAACATAATATCGTCTCCAAGTCAAAACCTTTAACCATTTCAATTACTTACGAAAACAACCAAATATGTGTCGCTAATAATTACCAACCCAAGCAAGAAGCCCCCTCTACTCAGACAGGACTAAAAAACATTGCCAAACGCTATGAATTAATCACACATGAATCCATCTCCATAACAAACACCCGGCATTTATTCAAAGTGTGCCTACCCCTTATCCATGTCAAAAGTCTATAAAGTATGCAGCACCATATCCTAATCATCGAAGACGAAATCCCCGCAGCCAATCATCTGAAGTCGCTCATTGAGAAGTATTTGGCGCAAGCTGACATCTTGGAAATACTTGATAGTGTCGAAGGTGCCGTCTCTTGGCTACAAACACATCCAAAGCCGGATTTAATTTTTATGGACATCCAATTGGCAGATGGCCAAAGTTTTGATATTTTTACGCAAGTAAATATCCAATGCCCCATCATCTTCATCACCGCCTATGATGAGTATGCGATTCATGCTTTCGATGTCAACGGCCTTGACTATCTGCTCAAGCCCATCAACTTGGAACGATTCCAAATGGCCATTGACAAATATCGCCGACACACCCAAACGCCTAATTACAACGAAATCCTCCAAGAAATACGCTCCTTCTCCGACTATAAGTCCAGATTTTTGGTCAAGCAAGGCGACCAATTCATTGTCATTCCGGTTGCCCAAATTGCTTCTTTCCAATTTTTAGAAGGCTATACTCACCTGATGACCAAGACCAACCGCCAATTTATCATTGATGACTCCATAGAAAAAATCAACCGGCAGCTAAACCCCCGATTTTTCTTTCAAGTCAATCGAAAAACCATCGTACATATTGACTCTATCTCCAAAATAAGCAGTTGGTTCAATAGTCGCCTAAAAGTGGAAACCACGCCCAAATCCCCCAACGACATTATTGTCAGCAGAGAGCGAGTAAAGGATTTCAAAGCGTTTCTGAATAGATAAGGGAAGTCATCACAAAAAACCGGAGCATCCATCTGCCATAAAATGGGTCATGGAAATATCTCAAAATAACCGTACATTTGCCAAATGCTAACGGATCGTCTAGGATTATTTTTTTTTCGGTTGCTTATAGGAGTTTTTCGGATATTGCCTGATGGCATTATTCGGCAGATTGCCCAATTTATCGCCTTTCTTTTTGAGCATATTATCGGCTATCGCAAAAAAGTAATTGTTTCTAATCTAAAGATTGTCTTTCCGGAAAAAAAAGAAGAAGAAATAAAAGCCATCACTCATCAGGTCTATATTTCCTTAGCAGACAACCTTACGGAAACCATCAAGAGTTTTTCCCGCTCTAAAGAAGATTTGATGCAACACATGACCATTACTAATCCGGAATTTTTGGATAAGTACTTTAAAGAAGATCAAAGCATTATACTACTGGGGGGGCATTTTTACTCATGGGAATTAGCGGTACAAGGAACGCCATTATTTGTTAAATATCCGGTTTATGGTGTTTACAAACCCTTGTCCAATGCCTTAGTCGGTGATGCACTGTACAGCTTACGCAATCGTTTTGGCAGCATCCCGATTGCCATGAACCAAACGCTTCGAGTCATTATCAAAAACAAAAAAACACCTTCTCTCTACGTGTTTATTGCCGACCAAAGCCCATCAAATGTAAAAAGTGCCCATTGGCTGTCCTTTTTCGGCAGACCAACCGGCTTTTTGCAAGGTGCGGATAAGATTGCACGTCTGACCGGCTATCCGGTATTGTATTACACGATTAAGCGAACCAAAAGGGGATTTTACACCTTGACCTTTTCGGAGCTTTGTCCAACACCAAAAACAAAAAAAGAAGGAGAAATTACCTATCTATTTGCTCAAAAACTATCCCAAAACATCCTGGAAGACCCTTACGGATGGCTCTGGTCTCACAAAAGATGGAAGCGGCAAATGCCTAAAAATGCGAAGATATTGACAGGTGGCTCGCCTTGCCCCCCAAGTGATAATTAGTATAGCCATAGTCAATACGAAATCGCTTTATCTTGATCCCAATCCCTCCTGTAAATCCGGATATTCCCCGTATATTCTTTACAGAAAACTCTTGATGGATTAGGTGATTATACCCAAACCGCAACCGGACTTGCTCAAATTTACCCAAAAGAAATTCCCCGCTAAACACCATATGACGAAAGAAATTATCTACCGTCTTCCCAAATTTATTTTCTTTCTTGGATTGTTCTCCGATAATGATGACATCATCCTTGGCATTCGGGTCATCATAGGTGATGTCCCATTCCTCCAAATGATTCATGGTCGCGCTTACCCGTAAAGGCAAGTGAGCCAATCTCTTAGACACACCTAAGCTCACATTGACCGGCAAGGGGGCTTTAGCCACCCCGTTAAATGTCGATAGCTCCGTCCCTACATTCTTAGCGACTAGCGCATAACTCAGACCTGATATCGTATCCTCATAGAAAAAACCAACATCCGCCGATAATCCCGAAGCGGAATAAGCATCCAAATGGGCATTCAAAAAACTCAAATTCATACCCATCCGCCACTTCTCACTCAACGGGCGTGCGGCCCCCACTTGCAAGGACCATTCACCGGCCGAGATATTGCCGGACTTCACCCCATAAACATCTGTCCGTGGAATGTCTCCATAATTTAAATAGCGAATCCCCCCATGAAATGTTATGCCCAGCTTAGCCGCATGATAGCCTCCCGCAAACACGCCATGCTTAATGCCGCCCGGGAAAAAATTGTGATGAAAAGATATTTGCTTGTGCATTTCGGGGTTAGCCACCGCCGGATTCTCATAAGTCAAGAGAATATCCTCCCCTCCTACCGTAATCAACTTTAAGCCCAAAGCAGAAACACGAGCCGACGGAGACATGGCCAATGACTTGAAGGAGTTATGCCCTCCGATCAATTGAGCCGACAATTGGCTTGCGCCAAATAGTAATACAAACAGGGTTATTTTCTTTATCATAAAAATCAGGATTGAGCATAGAAGACACAAGATATGCTTTGCATCTGCTACCATTCCGCTATAAAACAAATAGAAGCCAAAGATATTGGAATCATTCGATTTTTAACACATTGACCAAATAAAAAAAGGTATCACTGATGCCCTTAAAATAAAGTCCCTAAACCCTTAATGATTAGGTTGGTTGGGCGCTCCTACCCCTTTTTTCTTGCGAAGAAAACTTAATCGTGATTGCATTTTTGCCGGAAGGCGAGCATAAAGCCTTTCTAACCACAAAGGCATCCCCCCGGAATGCTTGACATACAAAATGAGCAAAAGAATAAAAGCGATCCCTACCATCAAACCTACTTTTGAATAATAAGCCTGCGTGGCCTGTATTTTACTCAATACATAATACGGATTCATCTGCCCCGGCGTACCTAATCCGTCTAGTATTTCCCAATTTTCAAAACGAGCATTATCCAGATTGGGCGAAAGCAAGGCAAGGGTCTGAAACTCATCCTTGGCTTCGACATTATAGTCAAACTCATCAATTACAGCATATTTTTCGGAAAACAGACCTATCTTTTCTTTTCGCTTATTAAGACCAAATCCTAAATTGCCTACTACGGGAACCCGTACATCCGGGTGAATTTTCCGAAAGGAAACCGTGTCTTCACAAACAATGACAAAACCATGCTTCGGCAGAGTCATTTCCGGCAACAAAAACTCATGTTTGGCATCCCTCAACAATAAATCTTTTAATACCACCGGCTCATCCGAATAGTTCAACAACTCCACCCAATCCCCACTTTCATAGTTATTGGCACTCACTTCATTGATGACCAGCTTATCCCTCAATGGATGGATATAGGGCTTAAATCGGGCTTTCAAGCCTTCGTGTAATTCAGTGGGCAATATGGTCAAAGATTCGCCTTGCCAATCCAGCCCTTCCCAACCGGCAAATTGAAAGCCATTATCGGCTACGGCCTTAATCGTAACCGGCACAGAATTAAAATATTTCCCGACATAATGGTCTTTTATCTCCACATTATCATTCAACACGACCTGACCTCCATCCGTGGATTCAATACGTATCGGCACCAAAGAATCTAAACCAAACTTATATTTCATATGTCTGACTATATATTCGGGACGCTTTTCAGCAAAACGCTTCATGACAGCCAAATCTCTTTTCCATTGCGAGCGGGGAATCCCCCATCTCTTTTGATGACGCGGCATTTCAGGTTTAATGTGGGCAGCCATCTTTCCGAGTAGATCTTTTACATTTTCCGGCTTCAAAGTCGTGTTCAGTCGATCAGAGAAGCGATTAATAAAGCGATTTTCAAAATGCTTATTTGTCAATAGCTTTCGCAAAATAAGCGTACTCCAATCCGGAAGCGGCCAAGAATCCCCTTTTTTCTCTGTAAATAGCTTCAACGAATTTTTTCTATAATCCTTACGCCCATTTAGTCCAAACCCCCAATCGGTATCATAAAGAATCCATCGCCACTTTGCCGCCGGTGTCTTCTCCCTCCAAAATTTAATATTGCCACCGGCATCTGTATTATTAAAATAAATCTGAGCAATATGTTGATCCATAAAATTATCTACATCCATCATGGTCTCTAACCGAGCAAAGTTACGGTCTTTCGACAAATCCGTTTGTTGGATAAATTGGAGCAACTTCCGGTATTCACGCAGGCTGCCCCTTTTTATGGTCATTCGGTGCTCTATCAGATCAATTTTCCCTTTATCGACATCAAAATGCTGTGCGACAAAAGTTCTATTGACCTTTTCTCGGATATTATACAAGCCCCAATATTTACCGTTGATATACAATTGGGCAGGTCGATAATCCTGTTTGGTTATATTCCAATCTTGAACCAATGTGGTCATAAAACCGTCTCTAAGCTGCGAACGCCCCCAGTCACTCCCCGAATTTCTCAAGACCAAATATTTATACTTTTTTAGGCCCCGTTCCCCGAAGATGGGGTACTTAATCCACTTATGTCCATATTTTTTGCGGGCAACCAGCGCAAAGGACTTTTGCGGAAACGTCCTAGAAATCCCTCCAAAAATACGCAGTCCCACCAACCCATTAAAGACTTCCGATGAATCCGTCTCAAAAAATTCAAAATGCGCAGGAATTTCTCTCGTACTCCAATAATTGGAATGGTCACCGAATTTTTTGGCATGTGTGGACTTCGGCCCTTCTACATAAAGGCCCTTATCCGGATCAAATAAAATATTAGGAGGAAGTGAAAGCGAGAGTACCGGTAACGTTGATTGCGCTTCATTAATGAAGTAAGTATATGCGCGATATCTTCTCTTTTTGTCCGGAAAAACCGCTAAAACTCGTACCACCGTAGTCTTGGTAATCAAAAATGGAGAAGAATAGGGCTTTTGCCTAGATGAAGGAATCTGGCCGTTTGTTGTATAATATACTTTAACCAAATCCGGAACATCGATGTGGATCTCTACCGATTCTGAAAAGAATCCACCTTGCGGCGAAACACTAAAATTGTGCTGAGCGGACGGAGGCAACTGCCCTTCTACCGCTATTGCCCAGATAGACAAAAGACACAGAAATAGCAAATTTTTCATTAAAACGGCGATTTGACTAGCACAAATGTAATCATTATTCGTAAAAACTACAAATATGTTCATTTTATGTAGTATGTACGCTACAAATAATTCATTTAATGGACTTAACTACCGGTCAGAAGGAGTTGCATCCCATTCTTAGACACCAAATTGCAGGAGATGATGATCGAGATGTTTGGAAAACATATTATCCCACTCTCCCTTGGTCAATTTACCAAAAGAATGAGACGAACGTCCTTCAAAATAATCCGCTCCCAACTTATGTACCTGATGCACATAAGCGAGCAACTTTTTCTTTTCTTTATCAAAGTCCTTATCATCTTTTACAAGAAATATAGGAGCCGTTCGGAGATTTTTTTTGTAAGGTTTAGGCCCGACAACTGACCCTTTGACTAGAAGCTTGAGCATCCACTTTTTCAAGCCGGTTGGTTTAGGATAGCGATCCGTAAAGGACATATCAAAGGTGACATTCAGGTGAGCCAACATTTGAGAGACGGACATCGTCCCCCACTTTCTTTCTGTTTCGGGAGTAAGTTGGTTAATTCTAGAGATGTAAGACTCATTCCCTTTGGATGAAAATATGCTTTCCATTGTTTTTTTTTCACAATGATACCTTTTATTTCAACAAAAGTCAATGCCGTAACCAAACAAAAAAAAAGCATCAAGTTTCTATAACTTGATGCTTTTCAGAAATGCTCCTTCCTTAGCCTACTTTCTTCGGCTAAAAAGAAAATCATTTAGGATGGGCTATTTTTGTCATCAATTCCATTTTGTCCGCTTACTTGTTTACTTCCTTTTTCACCCATCCAACCGAAGCATTTACAGGAATCTACATTTTAATCATCTTTTTGATGTAAATCCCATTCTGTGTTTCTATTCGGTAATAATAGATACCTTTCTCTTCAAAGAGACTACCTAAAAATATTTCACGATGAAAGCCACTAGGATAAGTTTTCTCTCTTTTCTCCACAACTCTCCCATCAGCAGCATAAATAGTTAGACTCAGCTTTTCTTCTTTTTGTAGTTCAAAACTAATGGTTGTGATGTCTGCAAAGGGGTTAGGTTCATTCTGAAACAATTCCAAGTCAACTTTTGGTTTCTCCTGAAAATCTATTTTTAATTCAATCGGTTCTAAATCACTATCAAAAGCCCTACTTGGTGTAATGGCATCGGAAAGTCCCAAATACTTACTCAAGAACCCGGACGATTTTGCTCTAAACCTTAACGCACAGACGGGTTGATTTTCCGGCAACACACCTAGGTGGGCCGTTGCTATTAAGCCTTCGCTTGCGCGGAAAATATTAAAATCCCGTTCAATCACTTTCGGATCTGCTTCTACTTGCAAAAACTCCAAGGCATCAAGGTCAAAATTAATCGTAAATTGATAGCTTAAAATTTCTTTTTCCGCAAGGAAATTAAAAGGAATAAGATACTCTTGCCCTTCCTTAAGGTATAGATTGTCCACGACTAATGGAACAACATCTTCACCTCTACTTTTTGCAAGAAACATTTTTTTCTCCTTCAGTTGGCCGTTAGTGGAATTATTCAAGTCACCGTATTTTATTGCGACAAAATCGATATTTTGATTATCCGCTAAGTTTCCTATACTATGGTTCGTATAATGAATATTGTATGGATGAAAAATATCCGGAAACTGAACTTTACTATCCGCAAAAGTCCAAACAGGCACATTATCAAATTCTTGAATTTTATTCAAAACCAGTTTTCTAATCTCTAAAAGCTCCGGCAATGCGGCGGAATTATTGGCTAAGACATTTGCCGCAAGGACTTTATAGACGGATGACAACTGCGGTGTTGCCAATATATGATTATACAAAACAGTAACATCAGCCATGTCCACTCCATTTTGGTAGGTATCATTTGTTTTCGAAGGTTTTATCAAATAATCAGCACCTATTGGCAACTCCAAAGAATAATTCCCCATATAATCAGTGGTCGTCGAAAAAACCGGATGATTACTATTGCTGGAAACCGCTTCAACGTCAACATTTTTGACACCTATCCCATTTTCTAGGTGAATATTTCCGGTCACCATTCGCCTATCGCAAAAATTATCCACATCTACGACCGTAATAGTCGTCTCACAATTCTGTACATTTCCTGCTGCATCCTTAGCCCAAACCGTTGCCAAAGTACTTCCGATATCATCACAACCCAATACAAAGGAAGAACCATCATCAAAGACCGGCTGTGCTCCATTTTGAGTCATGGCCATTTGTAGATAAGGAACAGCAGTACAATTATCACTCAATCCGGTTAAAATTTCAGTATATGGAACCGTTATTTCCGGCTTACCAAAATCGTTTAGAGAAATCGTATCCAATAAAGCATGACAGGTCATACTTGGTTTTTGGCAATCTCTTACAAAAAAAACACGCTCTTGTATTTCCGTATGTCCACAGCCATCACTGACCGTCCAAACAATACGATTGGAGCCCGTGTTGAGTACGCCGAGAGAGATGGATACTTGCACCCCTCCATTAACAAATGTTTTGACCATTTCGGGAGCGTTGGCATCATTGGAAGAAACTAATATATCATAGTTATCTGTACTGCCCGCATACAATTGATAATAATAATTAAAAACTAAATCGGATGCATCAACGAAATCATCACTGGCAAAACAAGATAAAGTAACCTGACTACTACAAGTATTAAGCTCGGTGCAAATTTCGATAGAATCCTCTCCGCACTCTAAGGTAGGAGCACTTTCGTCAAAAATATCAATAACCTGTGTATATAAGAAATACCCATGATTTTGACTAGTAGCGACTACTTGAGCGCCTACGGTAGTATTTGTTGGATTGGTGACTGTTTGAGCTTGATAATTACTATCAAAATCACAATCATTAGAAACCGTATAAGTTCGATATATTTTTCCGGTACAATCTCCGGAGACGATATCCTTTACATCCTGAACACTCCAAGAAATCGGTCCACAATTACCTGTGACTATAGGAGCTAAAGTATCCAAACTACCATCAGTCACATCGTCCGGAAATTGAACATTGTAAGAAAGCACAGGGATAACAGTTATCTTTTGCAGACAGCTTGATGTATTCCCGTCCTGATCCCAAACAGACCAATACCGCGTAATAACACCTGTCTGACAAGCCGTCTGAAACTGGGACCAATCAACAGATGCATTTGTACTATCTATGGTCATACCACATCCTCCGGTCGCTGTCATACTTCCATAAGAAGACAGACTTGAGTCAAAATTTTGACAACTTGTAGTTGCGTTTGGTGGTGCTAAGCATTGTGGTGCCGTATTACCGGCCACTTGGACTTGGACTTCACATACAGAAGCATTTCCGTAGCAATCGGTCACTCGCATCTGCACAGGTACTGTTTGCCCGATATCATCACAACAAAAGGAGATATCACTCCCATACTGAAGATCTGTGGACGCACAATTACTTGTCTGACGTTTTACTTCAAAAGAAGAAATACAACAATTATCTGTTGAGCCTCCATCAAAAAAATTGGCATCGAGTACGGTGTTACCCGTTGAGTTTAATGTAATACTAACGGGATTTACGCAAATAGCTACAGGCGCCATCGTATCTTCAACAACAAGCGTTACTAACAACGTTTCAACATTTCCGCAAGTATCGCTTACCTGCAATTCTAAGCCATCCGGATAAGTACCGAATGGGTAGCCCGGAGAAGGGATGTATCCACCTTCGCTATTAGTATTCACCAAAGGGCCAAAAGCGGTATTAATCACTATCGATTGTGTATCAACTCCATCCATCATTAATGGATAGAATACAAATCCGGTGGTGTGGCACACATCATTGGATGATGTATCTTGTGCATTCATGTGGTACTCATAATGTGCTCCGACTTGCTCATATCCATTGGCACCGGCCAAGCTAAAGTTTGATGTCTCATCCTTTATAGAAACTTTTTGAACATGAGAAAAAGTAACCCCGGAACACAATTCATTGACCGTCCATGTTCGTAGTATGTGGAAGGAATTTTTACAACCCTGGATATGTTCATCTGTATATGACACTACATATTTACAGGAGGCATCTTCTCCCCCTTTCACCACTCCGGACCCAGATTGAGTCAAAACAGGGGCACTTAATCCGGGATCAACATCAATATCATTTTGCCCGTCATATTCATCTAAGTCAAAAATACTTTCGTGAACAGGAGCGATGTCAATGATGTTTGGGAAAAAAGAATATTGATTATATGTCCAAACAATATCAGAAGGAAACTCGATATTCGTTTTTTTAATAACAATACTTTGTACACAGGAGGTAGAATGATTATTGGATGCATCAACTGCCTCCCAGACACGTTTCAATATCAAGGCATCATCATCGCAAATATTGGCATCCACGTAATTTTCACTTACCAAATGCATGGTTATGGATGTATTGCAATTATCCCAACCTGTGGGCTGTATCACTTCCGCTAAATCCATATTACAAAAAACAGTATCTGTCCTACTCTCACAAGAGATAGTAGGAGCGATGGTGTCCAAAAACTGCATAGAAGACACTGTGCAAGATTGACCGTTTTGTGTATCTGTCACTCTAACTCCCCAACTTCCTGACAGCATCTGAGCACTAGCTACAGGAGTATTCATCGACTGACCATTGGCATCAAGAATCTCCACGACAAACGAAGAATAATCATTATAAACATCTGCCAAAACATCTTGAGGCAAGATAACAGCCTGGCAATTTTGGTCTAAAAATACTTGTTGGTTTTGAACACAACTAATCTGACTATGGGCCACATTAAACGAAAAAAAAGCCAATAGCAAAAAGCTTCTTCGCAAATAAATGAGTAAAAAATTTTTCATAATTTGATAGTTACAATTAGCTCGTGCAGAAATAAATCCGGCTCACTAAACTTTAGAATTAATACATATTCGTTTTAGATTTTACAAATGATATGCCAACAGAACTCATTCAAAAAATAACAACATCGCTACGGAAGTTAACAATATTACTACATTAAATATGTGATAAATAGGCAAAATCAGGTGACTTATAATAGATTGAATTTTGGTCAAAGCCATGAAAAAACTCGGGAGTTTACTCCCTACTTACAAAAAAAAGCCCCCCTTCAGTTACCTGAAGAGAGGCCATCCCAAAAACCGATTTCAATATAACTCTTGAAAATGGGCTTTGGTATAGAGAAGGATTATTCCATGATAATCATCTTTCTAATTGCAGAGTTAGAAGCAGTTTCTAACTTGTAGTAAAGAACACCGGCAACATTCAAATCGCTCTTAGCAACAGAAATAGTATTCATTCCTTTTGCGTAATCACCATTAACTGTTTTCAATGTTCTACCGCTAGCGTCATACACTGTCAATGTAGCAGATGTAGCTTCAGGTAGATAGAACTGGATATCAGTTCTGTCGCTGAATGGGTTAGGTTCGTTTTGGAACAAGGTGAATTGATCCACCACTTTTCCATCAAACGCTAA
>JANTGI010000097.1 GCA_024762995.1 Saprospiraceae bacterium
GTGGATTATACCTTGGTGTTTTCGGATACGGAATTTGACTACTGCTCTGCCCAGCAGGTAGTTAGTCAGCAATCTTGTTCGAGTGCCAGCCCTTGTGTTCTAGCTATTGCTGGTCTCACCATCGGAGATTGCAACGACAACGGCACTTCGGATGATGCTTCCGATGATACCTATATCGTCACATTTAACGTCAGTGCGACCAATCCGGGGGCAAGCGCGACTTATTCCGTCAGTGATGGCACCCAAACTTTTGGCCCGTTTGCCTACAATGTCGAGCAAGACATTACATTGCCGGCGGATGGCGTGGATTATACCTTGGTATTTTCGGATACGGAACTAAGTGATTGTCAGATTGAGAAAAATGTTGTGCAGCAGTCTTGTTCTACTCCATGTGCATTGAGTTTTAATAATTTCAGTATCGGTGGCTGCAATAATCATGGAACAACAGACGATAGTTCGGATGACACCTATTGGGTGCTATTTAATGTAACAACTACCAATCCGGATGTTAATGCTACTTATTCGGTCAGTGATGGGACGGAAACCTATGGCCCTTTTGCTTATCGGAAGAATCAACAAATCTCCCTACCGGCCAATGGTTTAAATTACGATTTAGTTTTTACAGATGATGCATTCAGCCGGTGCAGTTCCAGGCAAACCGTCCGTCAAGACGGCTGTTCGGACTTTTTCGTGCCCAATGTTTTTTCTCCGAATGGCGACGGCAAAAATGATTTCTTTCAAATTTACTTACGTGATGATAATGTCAAAATCCTTTCTTGTCGACTCTTTAACCGATGGGGCAATATGATTTATATTTCTGAAAACAATAACTTGTTTCGCTGGAATGGTCGGTACAAGGATAAAAATCTAGAAGCCGGAGTTTATGTCTATTCCATTGAATATCAGACGATTGGAGACGAAACTATTAAAATTGCTAAAGGGGATTTGACGTTGATTCGATAGGCTTATTGAAATGTACGGAGACGGATGGTCTGTCAATTGATTTTTCAATTTCCATTGCTCGAAAGAGCCAAGTCCAATCTATCCCCACCATTAAATTCCAACAACCCCTATCTTTGTCCCAATAAACCGACTAATATGAAATTCTTTTATGTCATCATTATCCTATGGACATCCGCTCATCTTTTTGCGCAAGCAGAAACCAATTTTATCCATATAGACCAATTTGGCTACCGGCCTAATGACGAGAAAATAGCCGTTATCTCTAATCCACAAACGGGCTATAATTCGGCAGAAACATTTGCGCCGGGGACGACCTATGAACTAAAAAATAGTGCAGGAACGACCGTGTTTTCAAGCGACATCACAGCATGGAAGAACGGGACGACGGATAATTCGTCCGGCGATCAATGCTGGCATTTTGACTTTTCTTCAGTGACAACACCCGGTGATTATTACGTCTATGACCCCACGAATCAAGTCAAATCTTATACGTTCTCGATCAATGAGCAGGTCTATCAGGATGTGCTAAATCAGAGCCTTCGGGCGTTTTTCTATCAGCGTTGCGGGATGGCCAAATCGGCTCCTTTTGCGGAAACTAGTTGGACAGATGCCGCCTGCCACTTGGGCAATCAACAGGATTTGGCATGCCGACTGGTGACTGACCCCAACAATTCGACTACAGAAAAGGACCTTTCCGGGGGCTGGCACGATGCCGGTGATTACAACAAATATGTCAACTATGTTTTTTCGCCGGTTCATGATCTATTGTCTGCCTACGAAGAGCAACCCACGCTTTGGGACGACAATCTGAATATTCCCGAAAGTGGCAATGGGACACCTGATATTTTGGATGAAATCAAATGGGAATTGGATTGGCTGCTCAAAATGCAATTGGCAGACGGCTCCGTCTTGATGAAGGTATCCGTCCCCAACTTTCAGACCGCTTCTCCCCCATCGACGGATTTGACCGCAAGGTATTATGGAGCCGCCCAATCTTCGGCTACTCGGACGGCTTGCAGCATTTTTGCCCATGCTGCCATTGTCTATCAAAATGCCGGTCTATCCGCTTACGCAAATACGTTAAAAACCCGAGCAGAATTGGCTTGGACATGGCTCCAAAATCATCCCGGACATTCAAATTACGACAATAGCGGATTTGACAGTTCTAATCCGGAAGTCTCTGATTATGAGCAAGATGCAACTAGTTTTACGGCAGCGGTTTATCTGTTTGTGTTGACCAATCAGGCGGTTTATAAAAATTATGTGGATGCGCACTATGACGAAATTCATGCGATGGCTTGGACATTTTGGTATCCATTTGAATCGACTTTTCAGGATGCCTTATTGTATTATGCGGCTTGCGCCAATGGCACCCCTTCCGTACAAACGGCCATAAAAGAGAATTTTAGGACTTCCGTCAAAACGGATAATACAGAGTTGCTGCCGGCCTATCAAAATTTTTCATCACCGTATCGGGCCTACTTGGATGCCAATAATTATGTTTGGGGAAGCAATCGAGTCAAGGCCAATACGGCACTCCTATTTTACAATATGATTACTTATGATGTGGACCCTGCGCTTCAAGCCACCTACCTAAAAGCTTCCGCAAATTATGTCCATTACCTGCATGGAGTCAATCCCCAAAATCTTGTTTACCTGTCCAATATGAACGGGCATGGTGCCGAAAAATCTTGCACAGAAATCTATCATGGTTGGTTTGCAGACGGCAGTGCGTTAGATCAAAATCCGGCACCCGGTTTTGTCCCCGGCGGCCCAAATCCCCAATTCGATCCGGACGCCACCTACACCATCTCGCCACCCGAAAACCAACCCGCCGAAAAATCTTACAAAGATTGGAATACTTCCTATCCCGAAAATTCGTGGGAGATTACCGAACCGGCTGATGGCTACCAAGCCGCCTACGTCAAAATGCTGTCTAAATTTGCCACGGCTTCATCCCCCTTACCGGTCACTGTCGTACAGCCGTTGACGGCTAGGTCATTGAGCAATCATCGCGTTTTGCTCCAGTGGACGACGGACGTAGAAACCAATAATCTAGGCTTTGAGATTCAGCGAAGCGGGTCGGATTTCCAATTTAAAAAACTGGATTTTGTGCCGGCCCGGGGTTCGAATCAAGCGACCCGACACTACCAAGTCATCGACCCTAATCCATTGATAATCAATTACTACCGGTACAAACAAATGGATTTGGACGGACATTTTACTTATTCTCCGGTGGTATCTGTAAGGCTTGATGAGACCAAATTCCGGCTCTTGCCCAACATCATCACCAATCAGCCACTCCACTACGAAATCCGACTTAGTGCCCCCGCCAATGGCGAATTAAAAATTTATAATGAGTCGGGGATACCGGTATGGACGCAACGTCTTGGGCATTTGCCCAAAGGGCGGACGGATGGTTACATAGACTTGAACCTTCCCGCCGGTCAATATTTGGCGGTATTCTCAAATCCAACTGTAAAAAACAAAAAATATTTCCAAAAATTTGTAATAAATAAAAAGTAATTTTTACCTTGTGATATTAAATTCCCCAACATAAATTGAATATCTATTTTTTGGGGTTTTAAGGAATTGAACATTTTTTTTACCAATAAAATGTATCTATGATTATTTCTAACGCCAACCACTACAAGCTCAAGGATCTTTTCATAATCGCCAAAGAAAAATTCCCCGACCAACTTGTTTATATCCGAGATGAAGCAGCGTATATAGACTTTGGAAAATTTAAATTTTACGCCACAATCAATCGGCAAAATGAAATTATAATCAAGTGGCTGAGTAACCAAATGGTTAAAGTGGGCAACCAAGGGCTGAGCAATATTGCTGCTTTGCTCATCACTTCCACCATATTTGCGATTGCCCGTGTATTAGGCAATCGGCAAATGTCCTTCATCATGGCCTTCGCCTTCGTTCTGCTTCAATCTATGCTAAAAGGAAAACCAAAACTAAAGAGAAAAGATCCTACTCCTGAAGAGCTGGAGCAAATCGAAGGAGTAGTGCAAGATATGGCAGATTATTTTTCGTCAGAGAATGCTATTCCGGAAAGCGAAAAATAGTTTAAATTAACCAAAATTTTGTTTTATTCCCTACCCGCCGATACCCATTTGTTTTGTGGGTAGCTCTCGGCAAAACTTGGTCAAACTGCGCTTTTATTCAGGAAAAAGACTATCGTCATTGAGTTGCTCCTTATATTCCGGAAGGATTGCTTTTATTTTGTCAAGTGTCTTGCCGAGACCGGCGTGTTGATATCCGCCGGAAGCATTTAAGTGTCCGCCACCATTAAAATATTTAGTGGCAATCTCTTGGACGGAAAAAGCACCTTTTGACCGCAAGGACAGCTTAATGATATTGGGTTGTTGGGTGACAAAAATAGCCATGCGCACATCTTTTAGCGAAAGCAGATAATTCACAATCCCTTCTGTATCACCCCGTTGTATATTATACAAATCAAAATCCTTTCTGGATAAGTAGATGAGACCGGTGCGATATTCCGGAAAAATCTGCATCCGATGCGCCAAAGACTGTCCTAAAATTCGCAGGTGTTTTTCATCTAAATTTTGAAATAGTCGTTGTTGGATAAGGCGATCATCCACCCCGATTTCTTTTAGGTTTCCACAAATACGATAGACATCGGGATTCGTACTAAATTTGAAGGAACCGGTATCCGTAATCAAGCCTGTAAACAAGCATTCTCCGATGGTTTTATCAATTTTGTCTTCATCGCCTAATTCGGTGATAAATTTATAGACCATTTCGCAGGTGGAGCTGGCTTCATGATTCCACCATAAATAGTCCGCAAAATAATCCGGATCTAAATGGTGGTCAATATTAATCTTGACACAATCGACTTCACTCACCATCTCGCCCATCTTATCAATGCGATCCAGGGTATTGAAATCAAGGAAGAAGGCGACTTCTGCTTTTTGAATAGCCCTTGCGGCCAAAGCTTCATCATGGTCAAAAATAATGACATCATCCAAACCTTTCATCCACCCAAAATTAGCCGGATAATCCGAAGGATAAAGCACTTTCACTTGATGACCATACTTATTGAGATAATGCATCAAACCCAAAGTAGAGCCGATGGCATCACCATCCGGATTACGATGTCCAAAAATAACAATGTCTTTTGGAGTCGATAATATTTTTTTTACTTCCGCAAAATCAAAACTGTTCATAGGTGCTCAAATTGATGGTTGAGTTTAAAATACATTCAGAATGAAGTGATTAGCGGGAAATAATCGGAATAAAATAACCGGCATACCATTCTGGTTTTTGTACAAATCGGGCGTTTCAACAAGTGTAACCGCCAAGCAAGGCGCAAAGTTCGATTATTTTTATGGATTTAACAAATAAGTGACTCAAGTTTAGACCTGCTTGTAGGAGGCGAGACGTCACCCGGCAAAAATCCAAGAAACACGACCACTGTCAATATCTAAAAAAAAAGCCAACCAGCGTTGCTGATTGGCTTTAGTAGTCCGTACGGGAATCGAACCCGTGTTACCAGGATGAAAACCTGGCGTCCTAACCCCTAGACGAACGGACCATTGTCCTAAAAGGAATGCAAAGATATGTGTAATATTTTTAAACGTCAAACTTTTTTTTAAAAAATATTTTTTCTAGCACACAAACAAACTAAATATCCTAAACCGGCCACCATCTTCTACTCTTCCATGTTCATCGTGTGAAAGACATTAATAACGTCTTCATCTTCTTCAATTTTGTCAAGTAACTTGACCACATCATCGACTTCTTCATCGGTCAAATCTTTGAGCAAACTCGGGATGCGTTCAAATTTTTGCTCGATGGTCTCAATCTCCATTTCTTCCAAGCCTTTTTGCATCTTACCGAAGTCTTCAAAAGCGACTATCAAGGAAATTTCGTCGTCATCGACCTTCATCTCATCCAATCCATAGTCAATCAACATCAACTCCAACTCTTCCAAGTCCTTGCCTTCCGCAGAAATCTTAAACACTCCCTTTCGAGTAAACATATATTCTACCGAACCGGACGTCCCCAAAGAGCCACCATATTTTGAAAAATAATGGCGAATATTTGCGACGGTACGTGTGCTGTTGTCCGTGGCTGTTTCGACTATGACCGCAATTCCGTGTGGTGCATAGCCTTCATAGACGACTTCATCATAATTAGCTGCATCCTTAGACATGGCCTTTTTGATGGCACTTTCGATGTTCTTTTTGGGCATATTGGCCGCCTTCGCACTCTGGATGGCGGCTCTCAGACGAGAGTTATAATCTGGATTATCTCCGCCTTCTTTTACGGCGATGGCAATTTCCCGACCTATTTTTGTAAATGTTTTGGCCATATTGGCCCAGCGCTTCATTTTGCGCTCTTTTCTAAATTCAAATGCTCTTCCCATTTTAGATTATTTTGGAGCATGGTCACTAAATATATTTTAATTTAGCAAATATATCCACTTACTTTCGTAAAAAAACGACCGCTCCTAGTTTTTACTTTAGCTGCAAAAGTACGTTTTTTTTTGGCGAAATTGTTATTTTCTTTGCATTTTGGTATCGCTAGGCGACAATTAACCACAAAACAACTACAAAAGCAGTTAATTTTTAAAAAAATATACCGAATGGTTTATTTTTTCACAAAAAAGGCATAACTTGAAACCGTTTTCTGACGTTATATACGTAGGACACACAGCACGAAATGATGCGCAAAAAAATACTTGCACCGTACACCGATCTCACGGCACAATCGGCAACATTTTTGCGCAAGCATTGGCAGATTTGACACAGAAAATAATGACCATTTGTTCATTGTATAAGCAACAGACGCACCAAATACTTTTTACTACGTAACTGTTTAGGTGCCCCTGTTTTTAGGCAGAAAATAGTCATTTTTGTGTATGTTGCAGGCCAATTTTTTGATGCGTAGCTGGGCTACGTGAGAAAATTTGGACAAAGACAGGCGCAAAAAGGGCATTTTATGGCAAAAACCTGCGGGTACTAAACAGTTACTTTACTACTTTAAACAACCAAACATGTCAACTAAAGAAACTATGGCCGCATTAAAAGGCGGTGAATTTGTTATCAAGGATAGCAACATCGAAGAAATTTTTATTCCGGAGCAATTTGATGAAGAACAGCTCATGATCAGAGATATGGTCAATGATTTTGTGGATAACGAAATCACCCCCCATATCGCAGAAATCGAAAAACAAAAAGACGGAATTGTCCCCAAAATCTTAGATAAAGCCGCCGAGCTTGGCCTTTTGGGGACACACATGCCCACCCAATACGGGGGGATGCAATTGGATACCAATACCAATACTTTAATCAACACCACCATCGGACGGGGCGGTAGTGCATTGGTCTCTTTTGCTGCCCACACGGGTATTGGGATGTTGCCCCTACTCTACTTTGGGACTGATTTTTTGAAAGAAAAGTATCTGCCTAAGTTGATTACCGGCGAATTGAAAGCGGCTTACTGCTTGACAGAGCCTACTTCAGGTTCGGATGCCCTTGCGGCAAAAACAACCGCTGTTTTATCGGAAGATGGAGAACATTACATCATCAACGGTCAAAAAATGTGGATTACCAATGCCGGTTTTGCGGATGTCTTTACTGTTTTTGCCAAGATTGATGGTGAAAAATTTACCGGATTTATCGTTGATAGAGACACGCCGGGGATTACCTTTGGAGCGGAAGAAGACAAGTTGGGTATCAAAGGCTCTTCCACTAGGCAGGTATTCTTTGAAAATGTTAAAATCCCCAAAGAAAACCTTTTGGGAGAAGCCGGACGCGGTCACTTGATCGCCTTTAATGTATTGAATATTGGTCGATTTAAACTAGGGCTTTTGACCTTGAGTGGCGCCATTGAGAGCGTCAATGTCGCCACTAATTATGCCAACGAACGGGTCCAATTTAAAGTGCCTATTGCCAAATTTGGAGCCATCCAATACAAATTAGCAGAGCAAGCTATCCGCTGTTTTACGGCAGAAAGCACCAACTACCGGGTTTCCAATATGCTCCAAGATAAAGAACATGAACTAATGGAAAACGGGGTATCTTACGCAGATTCTAAAATGCAAGCCGCAGAAGAATATGCCATTGAATGCTCGATTGTCAAGGTTCATTCTTCGGAAGTATTGGACTATGTGGTCGATGAGACGGTTCAAGTGCTTGGTGGTATTGGTTATTCGGAAGAATTTCCGGCCGCCCGAGCCTATCGTGATGCGCGTATCAATCGAATTTTTGAAGGGACAAATGAAATCAACCGCCTTTTGATGGTCGATATGCTTTTAAAGAGAGCACTAAAAGGCAAGATTGATATTGTCGGTCCGGCTTGGGCCGTCCAAAAAGAATTGGCTTCCATGCCGTCTTTTGCGAAAGCGGAAGGTCCTTTTAGCGAAGAGCGCAAAGCATTAAGCAACTTTAAGAAAATCATCTTACTCGTAGCCGGTGCCGCCGCCAAAAAACAAATGGACAAGGAAATTAACTTGCAACATGAGCAGGAGTTATTGATGAATGTAGCGGACATCATGATTGACACGTTTACGGCAGAATCTGTGCTCCTTCGTATGGAGAAGCTTGCGCAAACGAACGGCTACAAACTGGACCCAAAAGTCTATGAAGCCCTACTCAAGGTTGTTTTTTACGACTTCAACGATCACATTGCGAAGGTCGCCAAAGACGCTATTGTTTCCTTTAATGACGGGGATTTGCTCAAAACTTTCTTGATGGGCGTCAAGCGCTACACCAAGTATCCAACCGTCAATATCAAAGAAATGCGTAGAATTGTTGCGGCAGCTGTTATTAAGGCTAATGGATATCCTTTTTAATGGGTGGAAATGAAATGTAAAATGCGTCGTAGAGACAAGGCATGCCTTGTCTCTACGACTATGTTTTACATTTTTAATAGCTTTCCTTTTTTAATGACAGCCCCAAAACGATCCTTTATCACGTAATGATAGGCCCCGGAACGAATAGAAGCCATATCAATTGACTTCAATTCTCCTTTTTCCGCAAGGACAATTTGTCCCGTCAAATCATACAAATCGAATTGAAATACTCCAGCTTTATCGGCTGTTTTTATTTGTAAAACATCTCTTACCGGATTAGGATACAAGGCTACAGGAGAATCATTGAAAAACCCAACGCTAAGTATTGCAGAATACTCTTCCTTGGCATCAAAATCCACAATTCTCAGTCGGTAGTAATTGATTCCTTTAAGCGGGTGTTCATCGACAAAGGAATAATCTGTGCGCAGCTTAGTATCGCCTGTTACATCAACATAACCTATCGCCGAAAAATCTATTCCGTCCTGTGATCTTTCGATAGCAAAATACTCGCTATTCTCTTGGGAGCCCGTCGCCCATGTCAAATAAACATCCTTTTCGGTTTTATTAACATGAAAGGCTATCAACTCCACCGGAAGTACTGCCGAAAAAGTAAAATCAGTACCGGAAGCAATTGGGTCATAATAGTTAATTGTGGTGATGGCTACCTTATTCCACGAATTACAGCTGAATGCGCAACTTTTGTACGGACCACCTTGCTGGACACCAACACCTATAAAGCCTTCATTACCAGTGTCTCCCCAGTTATCATTATAGTCGTGTAGCATATTATGACGATGGCCCCAGCTTGATCCTGCATCCGTGTACATAAAACGATACAGGCCGGTGACTAGTCCCAATTGCGAGCTGATTGTCGCACCACTTGTTACGGATGCAGCGATATTCTCTCCTTTGTATTCCCATTGATTAATCAAAATACCTTGATTCATTCTTTCACTAGGACTAGAGCCGGTAATATTTGTACCGCATTGATTATTATTCGCTCCACAAATCGCATACGTTCTTGCAGACCCTAGGTTAGGGTCGCCTCCATGCGAAAAAACTTCATTGGCTACCTGCCATTCCGAGTGAGCTTGAGAAACAGCATCCAAATGCGTTTCTACCCCATACAACGGTAATTTCCCGCGGGCTTCCCTTTCGGAATTATGGATATACAGCGCAATCTCATCAAAGGTGGCATTATTCCAGCCACCGGAAATTTCAGTCATATTACCAAGGCAATTAGTAGTCAGACTTCGATTAACTTCCTCGTCACGACGTGCCTGATTAAAATTTTCCACGATGCTTTTAGAATAATCCCAAGATGATAAATTTGCAGATGGATCTCCCCCATCGCACTGCGCAAACAGCCCTATCTCCAAGAAAAGGCTAAAAAAAAGTACTAAAAAATATTTCATGATTGGTTTGGTTTGTGAGCCCCCTAAAACCTTTGGATTTTATTCTACCCGAATGAAGACATTGCAAATGGAATAAAACATGGCTTCCACTGAAGCATTGCTTTTGGGGCTACTCGATGTAAAAATTAATAGTTGGTCAGATAAAACTCAATCAAATCCAATTCAATCAATCCGCTATAGTTCATGGCAGATTAGATAGGTATTTCATTAAAATCCTCCTAAATTGGACTTGACAATAGACCTTTCCGGCTTCATCATCTTTACAAATATAAACTTTTTTTTATATAATATCAAGTAGAGACAAGGCATGCCTTGTCTCTACGGTGCGTGCCTACGTAAATACCATTCCATCGTCTCCGCCAATCCGCGATCTAAATCGTATGCCGGTTTAAAACCCAAATCTTTTACCGTTTCGGTTATATCACAACTCCAATTTAATTCTTTCACTTGTTTGAATCGCTCTTGCGAGAAAAAATTCCTAATCCCAAATCGATTGGACAGGGTTTCAGAGACTTTAGCGACACCTGCCAATGCCATTTGCGGCAAGACAATTTTTACAGTTTTAGTATGCAGTAAGGCCTTAATTTTTTGGTTAAATTCGGCAACGGTATAAGTATCACCGTCGGCCGCAAAATAGGTTTTGTTGCAATGGGGAGAAGCCAAACCGTCAAAATATAATCTCGCCAAATCCTTTACATAAATAAAGGACAACAATTGTTTTTTGCTAATAAAATAAGGCTCAACATGAGCTTTCAACAAATCAAAATATGCCGCAAATCCTTTATCCAAAGGTCCATAGACGGCTGTTGGTTGAAAAATCAGATAAGGGATGCTTTGCCTTCGTATTATCTCTTCCGCCTGATATTTTGATTGTCCGTAATCTGTAATGGGTTGACTTCCATTATTCACTTGTTTGGGTGCCAAGGAATCAGAGTCACCCGGCCCCGATGCTTCCAAACTGCTCGTGTAAGCGAATTTACGGCAGGAAGTGTCCCGGAGTGCCTCTAATACATGGCGGGTGGTCACCACATTTCCATTAAAATAATCCTCCTTTTGATAAACCGATAGCTTAGTGACTCCTGCGTTGTGAATAAAATAATCCACTTGATTTTTAGCCATCCATTCTTTTAGGGAATCTCCATCCAGCAAGTTTATTTGAACGACTTCTGCGCCCAAATCAAGTAGAGATTTGGCGGAATTTTTATTTCGAGTCCAAGCAATGACATGATAGCCCCGACGAATGCCTTCTTCTACCAAATAATGACCTATAAAACCCGTAGCACCTGTAATAACTACTGTTCGACTCATAAAGGTTTTCTTTTAAAGATTCTCCGGATTGGAATGCACCTTATAGAAAACCAAATTTCAAATTTTGTTCACACAGTCGCATTAACCGCATACGCTCTACTCCTTTACGAAGACTTGCGTAAAAATGCCTTCACGCACCACCACCTGCACTAGATAAACACCTGATGCCCAGCTACTTGTATTTAATTTTTGTCCATCATGAGACTTTTCAGAAAAATATAATGCTTGCCCTTGTTGGTTAAAAACACGAAGTCCATAAGTCTTCTCGTCCCTATTTTCAATGGTCAATTCGTCGATGACCGGATTCGGATAAATGGCCAAACCACTTTGCTCCAGATCATTGACTCCTAAGATGGTATAGCAATCTTCATCATCCGTAAATTTCAAAATATCTCCATTAGGGTAAACGACGCAGCGGAGCTTGGAATAGGCGTTATCTGCTAAAGGCGGGTTCGGAAAAAAGCTATAAAGACTACCTACCCCTTCAACAATATGATTAGACCATTCCCAACCACCATTAAAATGCTGGTACTTCCATTCTGCTCCATTAAAATTAATTACACTAATCGAATCCACCCACGCCACTAAAGTATCTTCCAAGTTTCCGGAACAACAAAATGGGGTTATCACATTCAATGTATCACTGATACCCAAAGAGAAGTCAAAAAGCAATCGCTTTTCATCATCCTTATAATAATAAACTTTCTGTCCACTTTCACTGATATATCTAATATCATAGGTCTCATGCTCTCCACCACCTTCGATAATAAAAACCGGCTCATTATTTATTGTGGTATCTCCAATAATCGTTATTGTGCCAATGCTTGGTGGCCAACCCGGCATAGTGGTATATTGCCCGTACACCCATTCCATCCCCACTTCAAAGTATTGAGCAGAAGCGGATAAAGAAAATAAAAGGAAGCTGAATAGTAGAATTTTGTTTTTCATGATTTTATTTTTTTTTGTTAGAAAAATGCCCTTACTAATATTTAAGGAACACGCCCAAAATAAATCTACTTTTCATGTGGCTTCTTTTGTGATTATTCTGCGTTGCTCATCACTCTGGTAGCCGGGCTACCATCGCTCTTCCCGCCTTGTCTAATCCCAAAATAATCTCATCTAATTAAGTACATTTATTCTGATTGTGTTCCTAATGAACCACATTGATTGTTTTTACGGCCATTTTATTGTTTGATTGAACGAGTACAAAATAAATACCTTGCGGCCAATCTTTAGTCTCGATTTCTTTGTTCGTCTGCTTAACGGACTGCTCCGCATATTGTATCCTTCCGTCTGATGTCATGATTTTCAATTCATAATCAGGCTCCTCATTATACTGAATATTCAATATATCTGATACCGGATTCGGAAATAACTTAAAATCCAACCCTGAACTAACCAACACATCATCAGTATCTAATAACAAGCCACCGTCACAATCTCCATTATAGCAGCCGTCTTTGTCAAGTTTTAGTAGATATCCCGAAGCAGTATATACATCCGGATAACCCGCAATAGAATCAAATAAATAAGAAATCTTCCCATTCAAAAGAATCCCTCCATCTTTATCCTCATGCACTTGACTGACCCATATCCGATTAAGATCCAATGCTCCGGTGATCTCAAAGGGATTATAATGCTTCCGCCAAAGAAATTCGCCATCGGCACTATACTTGACCAAAAATAAGATTAGTGAATTATCTTCCACCATATTAAAAGTTTCCATACTACCTGCAACAACTACTTCTCCGGTACTCAATTTACAGATGTTACCCACGTTATAGATGGTATCTTGGAGAAATCCTTGATTGATAGGAAATATGGGATCAGGAGTCAGATTGTATAATGAGTCTTTGATGAGAATACCGTTAGAATCCAAAAGAAAAGTGGCATAAATAGCACTTAATTGTGTTTCATTATAATGGACAATCGTATCCATCATTCCTATCAAAAAACGATTCCCGTTATCCAGATATGTTTCCACACTCTGTCTCTGTAGTCGATTCCAATACACTGATTCCGCACGTCCTTCCATCGTATCTACATATACTAAATTCCCACTTGAATCAAGAGTACCGGTATAAAGAATTTCTTGCGATATCGCTTCATCGAGCGTATTCTCTTTAAAGGTAATGTCAAATCCCCCTTGCTTCGGACGATTTTTAAGAATTTCGCCATATCCAGTACCTATTCCTGATATCGGTATCTTTTCTTTGACATTACCTAATCTATCCATTATGTGAATTCCAGAATAAAAGGGGGGGCATCTACATTCTTTAGGCCTGTAAACATAAATAGAGAGTCTTGATATCGATAAAACCCACTTCTTACATATAAACCATCTTGTCCGTTCTTCAATAACTTCGCATAGAGTAGTTCACCGGTTTCTATATCAATGACATGATATACTTGACCGTCGTAACCATTGGGAAAATTTATTGAGCTCGCAAAAAGAGTGTATAATTTCCCATCAATAATTATATCCTCTTGGGCATCATCTTGTCTAAGGTATATAGAGTAAACATCATTACCGACCGAACTTTCTCCCAAAATATCCAATCTCCAAATCTCATTTAGATCAAAATCTATTTTTGAGAATCTTATCATAGGTCTGATTGTAGTCTCTGACATCGCGATGTACTCCAATAAATAACCATCATCTAAAGGAGTTAATCTGGTAAGTTCATCATTAAAAGACGCATGTAATCTAAACTGCGGAAGTGCGCCTTCCCCCCATTCAACTAGCTTAAAAAAGTTGGCTTTGGGCATTTGTGCATTCAATAAAACACCAAAAAATAGAGTGAAAATAATTAATATGTTTTTCATAATTTCCGTTAGTAAAAATTTAATATTCATGGCCACAAGCGTAACCTGTTAAAAAAAATCAATTCAATAATAGAAGTAAATCAAAACTACATAAAATCCTAAAGCTACCGAACTTCTATTTTATCCAAAAAAGAACTCGAACACCTCCAAGATACGAAGAAAAGTGTTAAAACTAAATATTAGCCATATTTTTTTTTTTGATATATTCATTTCCCCCATTTA
>JANTGI010000098.1 GCA_024762995.1 Saprospiraceae bacterium
GAATGATGAATGTTGAATGATGAATGTTGAATGATGAATGTTGAATGATGAATGTTGAATGATGAATGTTGAATGATGAATGTTGAATGATGAATGTCGAATGATGAAGTGGGGAGCGAATGGAATGTTGAATGATGAATGTCGAATGATGAATGATGAAGTGGGGGGGAATGAACAATGAAGTTGAAAACCATAATAACAAATAATAATGGGTGATTTTACATACACAATTTGGATTTTCGTACTGCCAGTTGCAGCATTCCTGATTACGGGATTGTTTGGTAGTCGAATGCCGGCCAAAATATCGGGCTGGATTGGTACGGCTAGTATTTCGGTCGTCTTTCTTTTGGCTTTGCGGACTGCTTACCAATACTTCTTTCAGGTGGGATTTGTGGATGGTAAACGTCCAACAATCTTTGCTTACAAGGAAGTATGGATGAAGTTTTCGGATACGCTGACCTTTGATATGGGTATTTTGATTGATCCTATATCTGTGATGATGTTGGTGGTGGTGGCTACGGTCTCCTTTATGGTGCACATCTATAGCATCGGATACATGAAAGGAGATCCGGGGTATTACCGTTTCTTTGCATTTTTGAGTTTGTTTAGTGTAGCGATGCTGGGGCTGGTCGTGGCGACGAATATCTTTCAGATTTACTTCTTTTGGGAGTTGGTTGGTCTGAGTTCTTATCTTTTGATTGGGTTTTATTATGAAAAACCTTCGGCGGTGGCGGCAGCCAAAAAAGCCTTTATTGTTACCCGTTTTGCAGATTTGGGTTTCTTGATAGGGATATTGTTATTGTCTTATTATGCCGGCACTTTTGATTTTATGACCTTGGTGAGTGAAGACGGGCCGCTTTTGGCGCAAGCCGCACCACCGGTATTTATGGGGTTGTCTGTATTTGGGATCGCATTGTCTTTGATATTTATCGGGGGAGCGGGGAAGTCCGCAATGTTTCCTTTACATATATGGTTGCCGGATGCGATGGAAGGCCCGACGCCTGTATCGGCTTTGATACATGCTGCGACGATGGTTGTTGCCGGGGTTTATTTGGTCGCAAGACTATTTCCTGCGTACCATGGAGTGGATGGGGGAGCAGTGTTGCACCTAGTGGCGTGGACCGGGGCGATATCGTCTTTGTTTGCAGCGATAATAGCGATGACCCAAGATGATATCAAACGGGTATTGGCCTTTTCTACGATGTCTCAAATCGGCTACATGATGTTGGCTTTGGGAGTGTCGGGAATGGAAGGTCACGATGGATTAGGCTATATGGCTTCGATGTTTCACTTGTTTACTCATGCGATGTTTAAGGCGTTGTTGTTTTTGGGAGCCGGTTCGGTTATCCATGCGGTGCACAGTAATCTGATGTCGAAGATGGGTGGTTTGCACAAATATATGAAGATTACCAGTTGGACGTTTTTGATTGCTTGTTTGGCGATATCTGGGATTCCGCCGTTTTCAGGATTTTTCAGTAAGGATGAAATTTTGGTGGCTGCCTTTGAAAAGGATAAGGTTTTGTGGGCCATCGAATATATTGTGGCGGGCATTACCGCTTTTTATATGTTCCGGATTTATTTTGGAATTTTTTGGGGCAAAAAGCGCGAATATCACCATGCTCCGCATGAATCACCATTGGTGATGACCGTTCCATTGATTATTTTAGCGGGATTGACGATGGTGATAGGTTGGGCTTTACCATTTGGAGATTTGATGATGCCGGATAGGGCCGCTTATCATGGTCATATTGAGTGGTCTTTGGCAATACCATCTATTTTGATTGGTGCAGTCGGAATAGTGACGGCTTATATTTTCTATTTTAAGGAAACGAACCTACCCGACAGAGTCTCCGGTGCCTTTGGTCAATGGTACGTATGGGCTAAGGATAAATTCTACTTTGATGAAATATACCAATTTTTTGCACACAAGATTATGTTTGCAGGGGTTGCTGCTCCGGTGGCTTGGTTTGACCGTCATATAGTAGATGGATTTTATAATGGATTAGCGTGGTTAACGGAGACGTTTTCTTATTTGCTGGAAGGCTGGCAATCGGGCAGGGTGCGGCAATATGCCTTTACCTTTGTGGCGGGTTTGCTGGTGATTTTGTTTGCTGTTTTATATTTGAACGGCTTTATGGACTTTAAAGGATAATTGGAGATGGATATATTGAGTTTATTAGTTGTAGTTCCGGTGATCACAGTATTGATACTGTTTTTCATCAATGATAATCAATTGGTTCGGATTATCTCTGCCCTAGGTATCGGAGTAGAAACCATTTTGACCTTGGTCATTACGAAAGATTATGTGGCGGAAAGAAGTGCCGGTAATACTGCCGAATTTCTTTTTACCCGAGATTTGATGTGGTTTAAGCCATTGAATATTCACTATTTTGTGGGGGTGGACGGCATATCGGTGGCGATGTTATTATTGACTGCGATTGTATTGTTGGCGGGCATCTTTATTTCTTGGAATATAGAAGAACTGACCAAAGAGTTTTTTATCTCTTTGATTATCTTGGGGACAGGGGTATTTGGCTTTTTTATTTCCTTGGATTTATTTACGATGTTTTTGTTTTACGAAGTAGCGGTGATACCGATGTATTTATTGATAGGAATATGGGGTACCGGTCCAAAGGAATATGCGGCCATGAAGTTGACCTTGATGTTGATGGGGGCTTCGGCTATTTTGTTGGTATCAATATTGGGGATTTACTATTACTCCGGGATGACGTTTAATATGCAGGAAATCGCCCAAATGCAGATGCCCATCCATGCACAGCGTTTTTTCTTTCCATTAGCTTTTGTGGGTTTTGGTGTGTTGGGCGCTTTGTTTCCATTTCATATCTGGTCACCTGACGGTCACGCATCCGCTCCTACGGCGGTGTCCATGTTACACGCTGGTGTATTGATGAAATTGGGTACTTACGGCGCCTTTAGGGTGGCGATGTATTTGATGCCACAAGCGGCAAATGAGTACAGTACTTTCTTTATGGGATTAGCGGCGATCGGGGTGATATATGGCGCCTTTGGGGCTATCCGTCAGACCGACTTAAAATACATTAATGCCTATTCTTCGGTGAGTCACTTAGGATTGATTTTCTTTGGGATGATGGCTTTAAACAAAATCGCTTATACGGGAGCGGTATTACAGATGATTTCGCACGGGTTGATGACGGCTGTATTCTTTGCCTTAATTGGGATGTTGTACGGGCGGACGCATACACGAGATGTCAGAAAAATGGGTGGCTTGCTCAAGATATTGCCATTTATAGCGGCAGTCTATGTGATAATTGGTTTGGCGTCTTTGGGACTGCCGGGGTTGAGTGGATTCGTTGCCGAAATGAATATTTTTGTGGGCGCCTTCCAAAATCCTGATTTTGTGCATCGGGCCTTTTCGGTGTTGTCTGTTTCTGCCATTGTGGTGACGGCAGTATATATTTTGCGTGTAGTTGGTATGATGTTGATGGGGCCGGTGACCAACGATGAGTTTTATAAATTGCCTAAGGCAGTTTGGTACGAAAGAGTAGGGGCATTGCTGGTTTTGTTGCCGGTGATAGCGATTGGACTTGCGCCGATGTGGTTAACCACTTTGATACAAGACAGTTTGGGAAATATAGTGGAGCATTTAGCCGCCTTCGGCCATTAATTAAAAGAAACAAACAAACGAAATGAATAATTATATACTCATGCGGGACGAATTTGTCCTACTCGGTATCATCCTTCTTCTGCTGGTTGCAGAGATTATGTTGATAGGCAAAAACCGAAAAATAGTTGCGGGGATAGCGACCGGTATGTTTATGGTACATACGGTCATTGGGTTTTTCCCATTGCCTGAAGGGGTGCTGTTTGGCGGAAGCTATCGAACAACCCATCTACTCCATAATATGAAAAATATCATGAATGTAGGCGTAGTTATCTTGTTATTGCAGACATGGACTTGGGCAAGAGAAGAATGGAGTGGGCGCGGACGAATGTCGGAGTTTTATTTGTTGATATTTTCGACGCTATTGGGTATGTATTATATGGTGTCAAGTGGGGACTTTTTGATGTTCTTTTTGGGATTGGAATTGGCTTCATTGCCGATAGGTGGCTTGGCAGCTTATGACTTGAGCAAAATGCGTTCCGCAGAAGCCGGGGCAAAATTTATCTTAATGGCGGGTCTTGCGTCCGCGATTAGCTTGTTTGGGATTTCGATGATTTATGGGATTACCGGCTCTTTGTACTTTTCAGAAGTGGCGCAAAACTTTCACCTAAGTGGTTTAGGGACTATAGGCTTGTTGTTTTTTATATCGGGGTTAGCCTTTAAAATATCATTGGTTCCATTTCATTTTTGGACACCGGATGTGTATGAAGGGGCGCCGGTGCCGGTTACGTCTTATTTGTCGGTCATCTCTAAGGCGGCGGCAATATTTGCCTTGGCCATTGTGCTGTTTCTAATCGGTAGAGAGTTTGTAAGTATCTGGAAACCAGCTATTTATTGGATGGCGGTATTGACGATGACGGTAGGTAACTTATTCGCCTTGCGGCAAAAAAATATGAAGCGATTTTTGGCTTTTTCCTCGGTTGCCCAGGCGGGATTTATCCTGTTGGGTATCTTGTCTTTCGACCAAATGGGGATGGCCGCAGTGGTTTATTTTGCAGCGATATATATCTTTTCTAATTTGGCCACTTTTGGCGTCGTACAGGTTATCAGCCTAAAGACGGGCAAAGAAAATATGGATGATTACAATGGACTTTATCGTACCAATCCCAAATTATCCTTAGTGATGTTGTTAGGCCTATTCTCCCTTGCGGGAATACCACCTGTTGCGGGATTTTTTGGAAAATTCTTTTTGTTTATGTCGGCGGCGGCACATGGTTATTATTGGTTGGTGATTATTGCGGTGATTAACGTGACAATTTCTTTGTACTATTATTTATTGGTGGTACGAGCCATGTTTTTACGCAAGTCAGACACACCTATTGAACCGTTTCAGGCAGAGATGCCTGTCAAAATCGGGCTAGCCCTGACGGTTGTTGGGATATTGGCATTGGGCTTGTATAGTCCGTTTTATGATTTCATTCTTAACTTGAGTACAAACATTTGATTATGGCTTTTTCTGGAAAACACGTATTTGGGAAACTCAATAAAACCGATGATCATATCGTCTCCTTTGTAGAAAAGAAAGTGCCCAAAGAGCGGATGGAGTTTTTAAAGGCATTGTTGGAGCATAATGGCTTTGAAGTGCTGGTGCAAGAGATTCCCCCGAAGAAAGAAGACTTGCCGACCTTCTATAATGTAGCTGTGACAGATTTGGTCTTCAACCCAACCACCTATGTTTATCAACGTCGCTTGCGGACCTTGGATGGACGAAGGGTCACTCCGGCCTATTGGAATCAGGAATCCGATGATACGAATCCACAGTATTATAAGCGGTAAATAGGGTGTATAAGTGTCGGCCTGACTAGTGCAGCGTCGGCTATGTCCGTAGGCAGACCGGTACGGTAGTATAGCGGTTTTTTGGTTTTACGGCCTGCCAAAACTTGAGATGGTGAAAGCTAAAACATTAAGAATCAATAGGTTACAAAATTTTACTCCATTACTCTGAACTTAAGAGACACACCCAAAATATCTCCTTTAGCCGGGCTACCATCGCTCTTCCCGCATGGTCCAATCTCATTTAATCTCTTCTAATTATTTACTGAACAATTTTTGATGAGAAATTAGAAACAATCAACATATAGTTGAAACTAAAATGTATTGTTGTAGTATATCAATTACGTGTTTTTCTTTGATTAAAATTTAATCATAAACTGTATTAATAATGAATTATCTAAAGAGTTATCTTCTTGGAGTTTTTTTGATAGGATTTTCCTATTTCTCCAATGCCCAAAGTTGTGCAGATTTGCAAGTAGTAGATTTGCGTGGTGTCCCTAATTTTGCCCAAACCGATGATTTGGCGGTCTGTGGAGCGGCGGATACCTTGGCGATTCTTATTTTTACGGATGATCCCGGCGACATTAGCAATGCTAAAATGACGGTTCATCTGGAATCAGGTATGGAATATGCCGGTTTTCAATTGACCCACTATGGTGGGGGGACGACCATTGCCAACATTGACCCTTCTGTTAGTGATCCGGAGTTTCTCTTAAATGGAGTAACCGGCGGGGAGATTTATGTCGCTTACATTGGTGTGCGTGCCAAATGTGGTATTGATTTGACCAATGATTATTTTGTGAGTTTGGATTTTACGTATGACTTTACCGACACCCTGAATAATACGATAAGTTGTACTGCGACCCAGACTATTGAAGAAAAATATAATAATTCTTTTAGTATTCCGGTTCAAAATGTACAGAGTACCACCCCTACGGATGCGGTGATTACGGCGCTAGGCACACCAAGTTGCCAAACCATCCGGGTGTCTCAAAATGGGTTAGATACTTATTTGGACAGTACTAATTTTAGAATTACGGGCTTGGATGTTGCCTCTAGTGGGGTGCAAGTGGTTTCTCTCAAAGCCAATGGGATTGATTTACCTTATACTTACGTAAATAATATTTTTGAAGCACCGGTCGGGAGTTCCTATTTTTCCGGCAACGGGAATGCTAATCCGGCTGATAATCAATTTAATACAGACGAATATATTGATTTTGAAGTCTGTTATCAAGCAGATGATTGCCCTGTCGGAAATACCGATTTCCCCATAAAATATCAAGCCTTTTATGGTTGTGGCGGAGATACTTGTAAGATGACTCAAAAGACTTCTTTTGTCAAAGTTCAACCTGCCGGTTCGGCTGCTCCGACGGCTTCAGTAACCTTGGTCAGTGGTACATCTATTTGCGGAAGCCCCGGGCAAATGGACTTGGTGGTCAATAACCCCAATCCAAATACGAATCAAGCTTTAATAACCGAAATGAAGGTTGGGTTTAATACTTGCGTAAAATCTAATCTGGGTATTTCTGATGTCCAGATGAATGGAGTGTCTCTCGATCCAACTACTTATTCATGGGTTGGGGGGGACATCGTGATTGACTTCTCAACAATTGCGGCAGATCCGGATGGTGCCGGTGGATTAGTGGATGCGGATGGAGATGGATTTTTTGATGATTTAGAAGGTGGAGAAAGTATTAATTTAAGTGTCTTTTTAGAGATGACCTGTGGCAATGATGGGAGTTGTTCAAATGTGGACTGTGGCTTCGCCCAATTTTACGTGGAAGGAAAAACCAATTGTGGGCAAAGCTTTAAGTCTTTTCCGGCAGTGACAGGGAGTGATATTAAATATACTGCAACATCGGATTCTACCAATCTTTTAGCAGATCCTGCCAATATGGTAGGTATTACACCGATGTATAATTTTGGCGCTTATGGTGGACCTTCCGGGGCTAAGACTCGTGAGCTATCTTATTGCTATACCTTTGATAGTCAGAATGTTACACCATGTGCAGGTGGGGCAACCACTTATCTGACCATTGATTTTAAGGGAGATTCTTTGTTGATGGATGACATAGATTTTGTCCCGGGTTCCGCTCAGTTTGATGATGGCTCTGGTTTTGTGGCGGTGGCTGACGGGCAGTTGAGCTGGGATCGGGTTTCCGGTGGACAAAAAATATTAAAATTGAATATTGGCAATCCGGCGGCAGGAGTTCAAATTTGCTACAAAGTAACCGTCGAGATGGATGAAGGTAGCTGTAAACCCCGACAATACTGGACCGGTAATTTTAAAGTTATCGAAGAATGTTCGGATTGTGCCGGTGGTTGTGAAATTGTACGTGCTTGTCGCCAAGAATTATTTTCCGGAGACCCCAACCAAAGCGGCTGTGCCTGTATGTTTGAACAAGTAGAACGCAGCTTCACTAGAAAAAACTTAGGTTATACGGATAAAACCATGACGACCCATGTCACCCTTGCGGATAAATTGGCAAATAGTCCGGCAGATTTAACTCGATTTATGCCGGGAGATACGATGACCGGTGTCGAGAAATATGTCATTCATGATATGGAATTTTTTACGGATTTGGCTTGGTGGTCATGGCAGCATTGGTCAACGGGAGCCGATGGCGTCATCGATAATGGTAATGCCGAATTAATGATGGACGGTCAAAATTCCAAGTTGTTAGAGTTTAGTGTTATTAAAAATGGCACGACCACTAAAGTACCTGTTGATTTGACGACGATTCCTTCATGTATGAGAGATCAAAATGCAGGAACCAGATATTGGCGTTCCCCAATTACGAACTATATAGGGGATGCCCCCATGATTGGTAATTCGAGCCAAAATTATAAGCCGGGAATGTCTAACTATACTGATAATAATGCCGGCTGTCTGAGATATAATTCTTATGACTCGAGGGACAATGCTTATTTTGGATTTACGATTTATAATGGAAACGATTACTACCTTGATTGTCGGGGTGAAGTAAATACACAAATTGCTGATGATGCCAATTGCCTGGATGATTTCTTATCCACCTATAATGTGGCGGCTACGGATACTTTCTATTTTCACTGGGAAGTACCGATTATCAAAAATCCGGTTGTTTTAGCTCGTCAGGTGGAAGAAGCGAATGGTACATTGGATGCGTCTCTAGTCCCTGTTGTGCCGGAGCATGCTCTTAAGGTGGTGTTGAGTTCTACTGCTTATAAATTAGACCCAAATACTTCAGGATGTTATAGTTATCTAGCAGGTACATGTGGGCAGTCACCTATCGTAGAGACGACCATTCCGGGAGATATAACGGGAAAATCGGAAGTCACCATCGATGATTGTGGTGGCTCTGCCAGCCATAAGTTTACTTTTGATGCGACCATTCCTAATGGTTGGTTTGTAGATGAGTTTAGACCTTTGGTTAATATTAAAAATGTCCAAGTGCCTATCTATAAGCCGGGCTCCTTTTGCGGCAACGCACAAATTACTGATATTAATGGTGTTACATCTCCGATAGATGTGACGGGGACAAATAATTTATCCTGTGTAGATACGTTTTGTGCCGTTGATTCGGGTAATTACGGGACGATTGACTTTGACTTCAAAAACTCCGGTGTGACACCTTTCGGTGTTGGTTTGAATATGACTCAAGACTCCATGACATTGACTTATGACTTATGTATGTTGTGTCCGGATGTGGCACCGATTACGGGATATAAGATGATTTATGATTGGGAATATTTAATGGGAGAACCTTCTTCTTGCGGCTATAACAATAATACCGTTAATACGGCCACCAATAACCCGACCCTTTATCCCAATCGCTATATTAGAGTAGATGCTAGTGGAAACCCAATTCCGGGTAACTGGTATGAAGCATTACTTCCCAACGGGGTGAATACGACCATTGATACGTCTGCCGATGTGATTATTGATGACCAAAGATTAGGCACATCCGGCTTAGTCGCCACGAATGAAAGTGGAACCAACTTATTAGCTTCTTCGGTACCGGGTAGTTCTGTTGAAGTCGTGGAATTAAAAGTATGTGCTACGGCTCCACCTGCCGGCGGGGTGTCTGGCATAACAGGCGTGATGGCGAATGTACAAATCCCGCCAAGTGTGTCATTAGTTTCAGTAAAAGATGGAGCCAATGCGGATTTAACTTTTACCTTGGTGAATACCGATACGCTAGGTGTGGAGACTTACCGAATAGATTTACCTGATTTGGCAGAAGGTGCTTGTACAACGATTAAGCTCGGGACGACTTTGTTGTTTTGTCCTGATGGCAGTGCTCCGCCGCCGACGATTTGTACCAATTTTTCAGGTGGTTGTGCGCCGGCTAATGTGATGTCTGCCCTTGCGGGAAAAGGCGAAGGGTGCGCAGGAGCGGAAGTTTGTTATTCCTATATTTTTGGGGAAGCTGAATTGCAGACTTCTTGGGTGTTGCCGGCAAATGGCGCTCCTATGCCTGAACTTTGTGATGAAATTGAGCTGGGATTCTTAATTAAAAATGTAAAATTATTAACGCTGCTTAATTTGAATGTCAATGTGGACCTTCCGCAAGGCTTACAAGTAGTCTCGGGTACTTGGGAGTATTCTTATGCCGGTGAATTATATAATACTTGGCATACCATACCCGACCCGGATATCATTAATGGAAATCATTATGAGTATTCTGATGATACTTGGAATACGGACATACATGCCAATGGACTGCCGGGCGTCAATGCGGGATTGGATAGTAATAAGGTAGCGATTCGATTTAGAGCCACAACGATTTGTGATCAGTTTTTATCGGGCTCAGTGTTGAATACGCAGACTTTTGCCAATGATCCATGTGGTGCCGAGCCTTTGACAACGGGAGAAGTACAATCGCCACCGGTTATCTTGCAAGGCGCTGATCCGGCTAATTATGCACAATTGTTGACTTTCGCCAATCCGGAAGTTGCTTATTGTGGCGCATCAGCAAATGAATTTAGTTTGACCGCCCTAAATGTCAGTGATAATCCGACCGCCGATAGTGTGACGGTGTGTTTGACGATACCTTCCGAATTGACGTATCAGGCTGGTTCTGTGGTATTTAGCAATCCGAGTTTTACGCCACAAACGATCACTTCGACCCAAGTAGGAGATAATATGATAGTCTGTTTTGATGCACCGAAGCTATTACCGGGAGAGCAATTTTCTTTCAAATTTTCGGCAACACAAGGTGTCTCAGAAGCCTGTGGTTCCGTCAAAATTGGGATGGATATTCAGAGTTTTGTTGATGATATTACTTGTACGACAGGCGGCACTTGCGGGGTCAATGTTCAAAATAGTATTAATCCATACATCTTCTTGACTTTGGGGCCACCGTTGGCGACAGCGGATATTCGGGCAACCGAAGCATGTAGTAATTCCGGTGGAACTCGAAGTATTTGTTATGAAATAGATTTGGTTAATCCGGGGCCTGATTATTCGGGTAATGTGCATGTCGGGTGGCATGAAGATATTTCCGGCAACGGAGTCTTAGATAGTTTTGATCCTGAAATAGCAGGTAACGACCACAATGTGAATGTCTTGTCAGGAGATACGGTTACGATTTCGATGTGCATGGATATTCCGGAAGGCAAATCGTGTCCGATGATTTTGGCGCAGACTTATGCGTCTGGCTGTAATTGTAAGACTGCAGAAAATTTAATTAATAATATTATTCCGGCCTATTTTGATGCGTTGGATGATGAAATAACCATTTGTCCGGGCGATGATTTGGACATCACGGTTTGTACGGAGACAGAAGCCGGTCAATTTGCCTTAGTGCCTTCATCGGCGGGTACGGTCTCCCTTGCGGGAAATACATTGACGGTTCATTTGAATCCGGGAGCGACAGATAATGGGCCGGTTTCTTTGAAGCTTACGCAAAATACCGGGTCGTGTACAAATGTCTATACGAAGAAATTGTATCAACCATCGGGTATTAATTTTGGTCCTTATGCGGCACAAGAAGTATGTAAAACAGCTTGCGCTAATTTGGACTTGAATCTGCCAACAGAATTGCAAAATGCCACCATTTCTTGGTCACCAACCACTTACTTGGATGATCCGACCATTGAAAAACCGGAGATTTGTAATCCGGCTGCCGACGTTGACTATACGGTGACAGTCACCTTGCCCGGTGGTTGTAGTGCTTCGCAAACTTATCCGGTAACGGCTATGGATTGTCCACCGGAGATTACCGTTAATCTTGCAACACCGAGTGCCTGTGAAGGAGTGAGTAATACTTATTCGTTGGATGTGACAGTCACTTATGCCAATGCGACACCTGGAGAAAGTATTGTTATTACCGTTGGTGGAGTATCACAGACATTTACTATTTCCGGTTCCGAAGGCACGCAGATATTTACATTGACCGGACTGTCTGCAGATGGAACGGCCGGGGCAGATGTGACGGCTTCTTATGTGGCTAATCCTGCGATAACGAACACATTGATCGGAGCTTATGATGTGCCGGCCAATTGTTCGCCTTGTCCAACGACAAGATGTTTGCCGATTACCATAAGTAAACACTAAAGGATACAGTGGACATTTATTTTGGGTGTGTCCCTAAACTACGAAAGGGGAGTCAGGTATTTGAAAGAAAATCTGACTTCCCAAAATAAATAATAATACTTTGTACGGTGTAAAGACATTGTTACATCAAAAAAAGACACTTGTATTCCTTGGAATATGGGTGATTTTTGGGGACTTTGTTGGCATTGTCCCGGATATTTTGCTTTAAGATGATTGTTCACTATCCATTTTTGTTTGGTAAATAACTTTGAAACTCTGTTAGTTACAAGCACGTATATCAAGCACTTGCTAGATTTTCTAGGATGGATACTACAGGCAATGTTTTACACTTCTTTTTATTTTGTTGGGAAGTGTAAAGAAATAACATCATGTATTAGCCAATTTGGCATAGTATTAGGGTGTTATGGAAATTGCATGTATTCAAAAAAAATCGTAATTGTTTTGGACCGAAGGGTTAAATTTTTACCAAAAAAAGGGGCTTCAAACAGTTACAAAAACAAGTTATAATAAAACTTTTCTTATGAAAAACCGAATTTTCCTTTATTTTCTGTTGGGATTTTCCTTTCTATTATCCGCAGAAGGTTTAATGGGGCAGGATGTCTCCTTGGCTTCATCTTCTGACCAATCTGTTACCACGATTAACGGAGTGGTTACTTTTACCGTAATTGCCTACAATGATGGGCATACGGACATTACCGGTTTAACGGTAAAAGATTCGATACCGGTGGGTACCACTTTTTTGAGTGCCAATCCGCCCGCAGGAACGACTTATGATTCTGCGACAGGTATTTGGGATATTGGTAGTGCCTTGACATCCGGAGTGGATTCTGTTGTTTTAACCCTTTCTGTGACAGTGGTCTCCGAAGGGGTGGTTTTCAATACGGCGGAAGTCATGTCTATGACCGAAACAGATTCAGATTCAACGCCCGGAAATGGTAGTTGGATTGAAGATGATTTGACCACCGCTTGTTCGACGGTGCCGGTTCCGTTTTGCTCCGCGGGAGGTGATACGGTTACTTTAACAGGTGCTTCCGGCCTGACCAATTACCAATGGTATTTGGATACGGGATCTGGTCCAACGGCCATTGCCGGAGCGACGAATGTCTCCTATGATGCGACTCAAGTAGGTACTTATACCTATACGGCCACACAAGCAGGGTCTTCTTGTACGTTGGGTCAATGTTGCGGAACTATCTTGGTTGAATCTTGTGGCTCAATTGGTGATTTTGTGTGGAATGATACCAATCAAGACGGTATCCAAGATGGTGGAGAGTCCGGGATAGATGGTGTGAAAGTTTATTTATTGGATGGTGTGGGCACCCTTTTAGATTCTACAACAACCGCCGGTGGTGGATTATATAGTTTTGGTAATTTGGCGGCAGGCGATTATCAAGTAAAATTTGATATCCAACCCGGTTATATGGTTGCACCCCAAGATGCCGGTGGTGATGACACCTTGGATAGTGATGGAGATCCAGTGAGTGGATTGACATCAGTAATTACCTTAGGTGTCGGAGAAGATAACTCTAGTCTGGATTTTGGAATGTTTCAGAATAATGCTAGTATTGGAAACTACGTCTGGCAAGACTTAAATAAAGACGGTATTCAAGATGCCGGTGAGCCGGGTATTGCTTCTGTAAAAGTTTACCTAAAAGATAATACAGGTACCATCATTGATTCCACCTTAACGGATGGGTCAGGAATGTATGCCTTTACCGGTTTAGCGCCGGGCGATTATAGCCTACAATTTGTAAGTCCTACGGGATATGGCACTGCTCCCCAAGATGCGGGCGGTGACGATGCCCTTGATAGTGACGGAGACATAACTGGACAAACGGGAACCATATCGTTGGCTGCCGGAGAAAATAATACGGATGTTGACATGGCCTATACCTTAGGTACTATCGGAAACTTTGTGTGGAATGACACGAACCAAGACGGTATCCAAAACGGTGGTGAAGCGGGCATCAGTGGCGTAAAAGTCTATTTGTTGGATGGAGTAGGAGCGGTATTGGATTCTACGGTGACATCAGCGTCCGGTATTTATACCTTTGGTAATTTGCCGGCAGGCGATTATCAAGTAAAATTTGATTTACCGGCCGGATATAGTGTATCTCCACAAGATGCCGGTATGGATGACACGGCCGATAGTGACGGAGATGCCGCAACGGGCTTAACATCTGTCATTACCCTAGCCGGTGGAGAAGATAATCCTACGCTAGATATGGGACTTTACCAAGCAGGTGGTTCTATCGGAAACTACGTTTGGCAAGACCTAAATAAAGATGGTATTCAAGATGTCGGTGAGCCGGGTATTGCTTCCGTAAAAGTTTACCTAAAAGATAATACAGGTACCATCATTGACTCCACCTTGACGGACGGATCAGGAATGTATTCCTTTACCGGTTTAGCGCCGGGCGATTATACGGTTCAATTTGTGAAGCCTACGGGTTATGGCGCAGTAGTACAAGGGGCAGGCGGAGATGATACGGTTGATAGTGATGGGAATC
>JANTGI010000099.1 GCA_024762995.1 Saprospiraceae bacterium
CAGGATTGACTCCGGTATTTGTCCTTTCCGGCGGAGAAGACAATCCGACCTATGATATGGGCTTATACCCAACAGGTGCATCTATCGGAAACTATGTCTGGCAAGACCTAAACCAAGACGGTATTCAAGATGCCGGTGAGCCGGGTATTGCTTCCGTAAAAGTTTACCTAAAAGATAATACAGGTACCATCATTGATTCCACCTTAACAGATGGGTCAGGAATGTATGCCTTTACCGGTTTAGCACCGGGCGATTATACGGTTCAATTTGTGCAGCCTACGGGTTATGGCGCAGTGATTCAAGGAGCAGGCGGAGATGATACGGTTGATAGTGATGGGAATCCGGCAACGGGAGAGACTGCTACGATTACCTTAGCCGCAAACGAATCGAATATGAACATTGATATGGGATATAGCCTAGGTTCTATAGGAGATTATGTGTGGTTAGATACGAATCAAGACGGTGTCCAAGATGTTGGCGAAGCAGGGATTGATGGAGTAAAAGTCTATTTGTTAGATGGAACAGGAACTGTGCTGGATTCAACAATTACTGCAGGCGGTGGTCTATATAATTTTGGCAACTTACCGGCTGGACAGTACCAAGTAAAATTTGTTGTGGCAGGTGGATATTCTATTTCGCCACAGGATGCAACTGGTGATTCACAAGATAGTGATGCTGATGCATTGGGTTTAACACCGATATTTACATTAGGAGCCGGTGAAAATAATCCAAGTTTGGATATGGGACTTTACCAACCACTTGGAAGTATAGGAGACTATGTTTGGGAAGATACCAATCAAGACGGTGTCCAAGATGGGTCAGAGTCAGGAATTAGTGGCGTCAAAGTTTATTTATTAGATGAACTTGGGGCGATTATCGATTCTACGACAACGAACATGAGTGGTGGCTATGCCTTTGTGAATGTTCCTGCCGGGAATTATCAAGTTCAATTTGTTATTCCGTCAGGTTATTCAGCTTCTCCACAAACATCGGGTACGACCAATGGAAGTGATGGAGATGCGACCGGTATCACAGCAGTATTTACTTTAAATGGCGGTGAGAATAACCCAAATATTGATATGGGAATGTTTGGAAGCGGGCCATGTAATTGTTCTGATATTGTTGGAGTAGATACTTTGACCTATCAGGCAGACACATCTGACATTGCGGCGTGCTTACCATTGGAATTATCTACAGCGCAATTATATGATATTGTATTAAATGGGTTGCCGTATAATAGTGGATTAAGCGCGTGTGCAGAAGATACATTAGTTTACTACTCTTTCTTCGGTGCGGGTAATGGTGTGAACGGTCCGTATCATTTAGATTTTTGGATGGTTAATGGAGTGAGTATATCAGGTGACTTTTTGGATATAAACGCCTTAGCGGATTCCATGAATGTTTGGGATCCAAATGGCTCTTGGATTGTCAATGGTAATACGGTAAGTGGAGGTGTCTGGAATCCGAGTATTTATGGAAATATGGACGTGACAACAACAGGTACCGGTCAATTGACTCATATACAAGTTAATAATACTTCAGTATTTACGGGTTCTGAAATGACGATACCCGGTACACCGGGCGTGAATACAGTTGTGTTAATAGATACCGCAAATACTTGTTGTACGGATACCGTCATTATAGTCGTGGAAGGAGCCACACCAAAAGGAAGCATAGGAGACTATGTATGGATGGATACCAATGGAGATGGTATTCAAGATGCTACGGAATCCGGAATAGGTGGAGTTACAGTAGAATTATTGGATGGTTCAGGTACTGTTATTTCTACTACTACGACGGATAACACAGGTTTTTATAGCTTTACAAATTTGGATGCCGGTGATTATCAAGTGCACTTCATTTTAGGTGGGCAAAATGTTTCGCCGCAAGGCGCCGGTGGTGACGCTACCAAAGATAGTGATACAGATTCTAATGGTTATACTACGACCATAACCTTGGGTGTCGGAGAAAACAATATGACTATAGATGCGGGTATTTTGCCATGTAACTGTTCTGATATTATTGGAGTAGATACCTTGACCTATCAAGCCAGCTTAACGGATATCGCAGTTTGTCTGCCAATGGAAATGAGCACAGCGCAATTGTATGATATCGTTCTAAATGGTTTGCCATACAATAGCGGGCTTAGTCCTTGCGCACAAGACACCTTGGTGTACTATTCACTCTTTGGTGCTGGTAATGGTGTAAATGGACCTTATCACCTTGATTCGTGGGATTACAATGGCACGGTACTATCGGGTGACTTTGCGGATATTGATGCGCTCGCTGACTCCATGAATGTATGGGATCCTAATGGAGCTTGGGTGGTAGATGGCAATATTATTAGTGGTGGTATTTGGAATCCAAGCTTCTATGGAAATATGGAAGTAACTACGACCGGGTCAGGACAACAGACTCATATTGAAGTAAATCGTACGTCCATTATGACCGGTTCAGAAATGACAGTGCCGGGTACACCGGGCATCAATACCGTTGTGTTAATTGATACGGCAAATACTTGTTGTAGAGATACGGTCATCATCATTGTTGAAGGGCAAAATACGCTTTTTGCAAAAAATGATGTGAACCAAACTGAAATGAATACGAATGTAATGGGGCATGTATTGACCAATGATTTAGATCCGGAAGGTAATACGATGTCTGTGAATACCACTTTGATTAGTCAACCGGCACACGGTACCGTGGCTATGATGGCTAATGGAACCTACGTGTATATGCCGGATATGAATTACACAGGCCATGATGTCTTTGAGTATCAGGTTTGTGATGATGGTACTCCGCAAGTTTGCGATACGGCTCAAGTAGATGTCACTATTTTTGGTATCGATAATCCCGATAATAATCCACCGGTTGGTATTGCGGATCATTATTTGACGACAGTTGATAATCCGGTTACAGGTAGCTTATTACCAAATGATAGCGACCCTGATGGGGACAGTTTGACAATAAATACTACGCCGGTCGTCAATCCTACCCATGGAGCAGTCGTCATCAATCCTGACGGGACTTATACTTATACGCCAAATACAGGTTTTGAAGGTCTCGATGAGTTTGCTTATGAAGTTTGTGATAATGGAACACCGACGATGTGTGATACTGTGGTGGTGACCATTGATGTGTTACCAAATCCGGGTGTCAACGTGACAGTCGCAACAGATGATGCAGGTACAGGTCGAATCAATGAGCCGATTACAGGAAGCCTTACGGCAAATGATACCGACCCTGAATCTAATAATCAAGCCATCAATACGATTCCAATTTCTAATCCGACAAATGGTACTGTAGTCTTAAATCCCGACGGGACTTATACCTATACACCGGACAAGGATTTTGTTGGAAACGATCAATTTGAATATGCCATTTGTGATGATGGCACCCCGCAAGCTTGCGATACCGCGACTGTTTATTTGACGGTGATGAGCGAAAATACAATTATTGCTCGCAATGATATTAATCAAACGTTGAAAAATGTTCCGGTTACCGGAGTGGTTGTTACTAATGATGAAGATCCGCAGGGGGATGCCTTTACCGTTGATTTTGTGTTGGTGAGTGCGCCTTCATTCGGTACGGTTTCGATAGATGCCAATGGGTTATATACATATACTCCGAACATGGATTATGTGGGCGAAGATGTGTTTACTTATAGAATTTGTGATAATGGCTCGCCTCAAGCTTGTGATACCGCAGATGTTTATATTTCAATTATTGAAATTGATACAACAACCAATAATCCACCTATTGGTGTCGTGGATAACGGTACCACATTGAAAGATGTGCCATTGTCCGGACAAATTACGACTAATGATGGGGACCCTGATGGGGACGGTATTGTCATTGATACAATTCCGGTACATCCGCCTTCTAACGGTACCGTACATATCAATCCTGATGGTTCTTATGTGTATGTACCAAACCCCGGTTTTGTTGGTCAAGATACCTTCTTTTATATGATCTGTGATAATGGAGTGCCACCACTATGTGATACTTCCATGGTTATCATGAATGTATTACCAAGTACGACAGATAATTTGGTATTCGCCAATGATGATGCCGGCTTTGGTAAAGCCAATACCATCATCAGTGGTAGTATCGTATTGAATGACTTTGACCCGCAAGGGGATACATTTAGTCCAAGTTTAACGCCGGTATCAGACCCTGCTCATGGTTCTGTTACATTAAATGCAGATGGAACTTACGATTATACACCTAATCAGGACTATACCGGCAATGACCAATTTGTATATGCTATCTGCGACTCCGGTAGTCCGGTTGCATGTGATACGGCGACGGTTTATTTGACCATATTCCCGGCGGCACCTGACCAGCCCGTAGTAGTGGCGGTGGATGATGTAGATACCACCACCATTGATACACCGGTGGGTATTAGAATTTTGGATAATGATATGATTCCTCAAGACATCTTTGATGTAAATATCATTGTTGAGCCTACTAACGGAACCGTCGTATTGGATAGCTTAGGATTTGCCACCTATACCCCAAATCCAGGGTATTGTAGCAACATCCCTGATGAGTTCCAGTATGAAATTTGTGATGCCTTCAGTTGTGATACCGCCATCGTTCAGGTCTATGTACAATGCTCTGACCTTGAGTTTGTTAGTGGATTTTCACCTAACGGAGACGGGATTAATGATGCCTTTGTGATAAAAGGAGCTTCTAACTATCCGGACAATGTCTTGCACATTTACAATAGATGGGGTAACCTAGTCTTTGAGAAAGAATATTACGATAATACATGGAGCGGTACTTGGTTCCAAGGCGACGAGCCTGTTCCTGATGGTACTTACTTCTATGTTTGGGAAAATGGAAAAGGAAAGAGATACAGTGGATACGTCGAAATTCACAGATAATGAGTTAGATTCAGGTTTGTAACTGTTCAGTATGGTGATTATGCAGATTCTACATAAAACTCATGCTGAATGGTTACTTGAATCGCTTTGATTGTGTCCAAAAATTTACTTTCCCGGACTTACTTCATTGATATTAAAAAGTAACTGTTTAGGTGCCCCTGTTTTTAGACAGAAAATAGGCATTTTTGTGTCTGTTGACGTTACAATTTTTGATGCGTAGCCGGGCTACGTGAAAAAATTGTACCAAAAACAGGTGATTTTATGGCGAAAACCTGCGGGTATCTAAATAGTTACAAAAAAAAAGGTCATCTTCACACTTTCGTGGAGATGGCCTTTTTTTTGATAACCGATTCTTTTTTTGATTTCGACTTTTGATTTCGACTTTTGATTGTCAAATGAGTTCATCGAACTAGGGTGACATCACCACTGTACAATTTTGATTTTCCATTGATAAATTCTACTTCCGCAGAATAAATATAGACGCCGGCCGGTGCTTTCTTATCCCGATATTGGCCATTCCATCCCATAGACAGGTTATTAGGCGTAAAGTCTTTATTTGTAAATATTTGGGTGCCCCAACGATCATATACATGTAACTGTTTGATATTTTTGACTCGACGGGGATTAGCAAAAACCGTAAATGCCCAATTGGCTTGTACATCCCCTTGCGGGGAAAAGATATTTGGGATATATACATCCGGATCTTGAACCATGACATTTATTTTTGCGGAAGCTTCACAATGGTTTTTGTCCACAATGGTGATCCAATATTCTGTGCTGGTCAATGGCTTGGCATATGGAGTCAGGCAATGGACACAATTAGTGTCTGGAACCGGCGCCCAATAAACCGTATCTAATTCATTCGCAAATACACTAGAATGGGTTTCCAAACGAATGCTATCCCCAAGTTCAATAATATATCTCGGGATGGGTTGGAGACTTGGCATCTGTGGGGCATGCAGCGTGGTGTTTTGGTGATATTCACAGCCATAAAGGTCTTGGATGACAATCTCATATTCACCCGGATTTAAAGTGGAATTGACGGTGGTGTCATGGAAGGTCTGGCCTCCATCGTAGGAGTATAAATAGGGGGGCGTTCCACCACGTACTTCCGCAATTTCAATAAGTCCGTCATCACCCAAACAAGTAGGATTTTGCGTGTTTAAGGAGGCTTCGTTGGGTTTCGTATCAATTTCTGTAATCTCTACTTGGTCACTTGAAGTACAACCATTTATTAGATTGGTTACTAATAAGTTATATACCCCCGGTGCATCTACCTGGGTTTGCGCCGTAGTGGTTTGATTAATAAAATGACCGTTGGTAGTATTCCAAAGATAGGAATAAATGTTCATCGTATTCGGTGTACCAATCATGGCAGAAGTATCCGTGCAGTTTAACGCAAAGGTAGTTCCTGCGTCTGCTAAAGGTGGGTTGGTGTCCATCGGTGCGGATACGGATTGTGACGATGTACATCCGTTGTCGGTATTGGTGGTCGTCAAAAGATATGTTCCACCTTTATTGATGGTAGGAGATAAGGTAGTTTCTCCCTGAATAATTTGTCCGTCGGTGGTCGTCCATTGGTAGGAATAGTTTGCACCCGATGAAGAGCCTGTCCCTGAAAGAGTGATTTCCGGGAAGTAACAATTGATGGTATCCGGTGCCATGATGTTGGTGGTGGGTTCCATAAAATCACCCACAATAGTGGCATCGATGGAATCTATACAGTCTTGCGCATCCGTTACGACAACGAGCACAGGGCCGGCGTTGAGATTGCCGGCAGACGGGGTAGAACTACCACCTTGACTCCAAGCATATTGATAGGGAGTTGTACCGCCGGTAGCATGAGTAGAGACATATCCCCCTTGCGGGAAATAGCAATTGACATGGTGAATAGAATCAACGGATAAGTTAAGTTTTTCCGGTTGGTCTATGTGGATGCTTTGTTCGCTGGTGCATCCGTTGGCATCAGTGAGCGTGCAAAAATAATCTCCGTATTCCAGTGAACTGAAGGTATTGGAATCCAACGTGGTATGAGACCAATTGTAGTGATATGGACTCAATCCGTTGATAGGTATGATTTCTATTTGTCCCGATGCTTCCCCGTAGCAAGAGACATCGGTTTTGGTAAATTGACTCCCTAAGGTCGAGTTTTCTATTTTGGCTTCTCCGGTTGGATTGCCGATGCAGCCGTAGGATTCGATGGATTGTATTTTGTAGAGACCGGCTTGGTTGACATCAAAAGAGCCGGTGCCGGTTCCATACTGTTTGGTAAAGTAGGGCAGGCCGTCTTTTTCGATGGTCACATCCCATGGGGCGGCACCGCTAAACGCTAAGTTAATAGTGGCGTTGGAGTTAGAATTGCAAAGGACTCCATCTCCTTCTATAGTTCCTGTTGAAGGGGGAATGGTTGTAATCTCAAATGATGCCGTACTTTGATTGTTACATACATCCGTTACCGTACAGGTCAATAGCTCTGTAGCGGTGAAATTTTGCGCAAGCACCGGAGTCGTATCACTCGTATTCCATAAATAAGAAAATGGGCCGATGCCTCCTTGTACATTCGCTTGGAAGGACGCCATAGTGTTCTCACACAAACTAGAATCTATGCCTATTGCTTGAATAGGTACTTTGTCCGAAATCGTAATCGTGGCTGTGGGCTTAAAGCAGGGATACTGACCGGTAATTTCTACAACAATGGTCTCGTCTCCTTCCGTAAGGCCATCATCTAACGCAAAAATAGGAATACTATCCGATGTAACACCGGCCGGAATCGTTACCGTGCTAGGCAGCGGTAGATAATCTGTACCTTCAATCGCTGTACTGGAAGGGAGTACTTCGATGCTTAAGGTAAGAGGGGCTGTGATGTCATTACTACACGAACGATCAAATAGTAAATAGCCGTTATTACATCCTTCTAAGGAGTTTTGAACTTGAAGAATATCACTTTTGGGGGTGACATTCACAATATCTCCGGCATCAAAACTACCCGCTTTTAAGAAAACCGCAGAGTCATATATGCCGTCTCCGACATCGGATATGGCTAGTTTGATATGATAGGTTTCACATGGTTGTACTTCGACAGTAGCTGTCAATGGCTGGGTAAATCCATCGAATTGGATATCGTTCATGTTGGTCGTACCTCCACAGGTGGAGCTGTTTGGAAGGAAAAAACCCGAATTGGTTAGATGATTGACATTATCAATACTAACGACTTCACCGCTTAATGGGATGCGGGCGATATTCTTAGTGCCGACAATACCAGGGCCTGATATAAAGAACCCAAAGATGTCATTGTAATCCTTATTGACATATTCACAATATTCTTCGGAAGCAAAAACGTATTCAAACTCAATATGGTTAGAGACCGGAGTAAAATCAAATTCCAAGACTGCCGCATCAAAAGTAGCCTCCGTGGCAATGGCATCAAGGTCGGGGTCAGAATAATTATTGGGAACATTTGTCCCGGAACTTCCTGAATTATTTGGGCCAATGGCATTGTTGATATGGCCGGTAGAAATAATGATGCCCGAGTCAAAGCCAATAGAAGCTAGACCATTATCAAATGTACCAAATTGGACATCTTCTCCGTGTTTTTGGACATTGAGGTCAATGGAGCAATTATTTCCTATAAGTACTCCCTTGACGAGTTCGTCGGCGGATAGACCTAAAGACACACTTAACAGATCTTCCGGCATATCCGGAGAAAGATTTTTTTGGTCTAAATCTGCAATAGAGAAGATGGCATCCGTCTTTCCATCACAGGATTTGATGACTTGGAATGTCTGGCAAGTGGCTTGCGCCAAAAAAGTAAGGACATGGTCGGTCTTGATTTGATTTTGTATGAAAATAGGACAATTATTGTCATTCGGCAAGACGGAAATTTCATAGTGATGTCCGATTTTTAGTTGGCAGATGTGGATGGTTTGGTTGTTTTCGGTGATGGTTGTTTCTAATCTTTGGGCAGAAGAAGTGAGCGTGAAATTTTGTTGAGCAAAGCCATAGGAAGATAAAAAAATCAAAAAGAAAAAGTAGGCGTTTTTCATAGTGTAATGCAGGTTTATCCGTGCATCCTAGTACGGAGATGCCGGAGCGGGTTTTGGAAAAAAAGCTGTAGATGGGAATATACATCCATCCCGGACTTGTTGCGAAAGCCAAATAGGGAAGGTGTTGCCCCCAAAGATATTGTAATTCGTGGGAATATGACGCATTAACGATTTGAAAAATCGAAAAATTATGTTATATTTAACATTTTAGCGGTCATTTTTTTACACATATAACCCATCTAGGGTATTTTTTTTAGTCCGATTTCTTTGGTAACAAAATTATTTTTGGTGTCAATGATTTTTTTAATTACTATATTTCCTTTACCTTTGACTTCGCAGTTGATTTGATGACAAACGCTATGAATGCTAAAACTTATCTTTTTTTGCTACTTTTTTGGGTCGTTGTAGTCCACCTAGATGCCCAAGATGTCAGGCAGTGTGATGCTACGTCTTCACTGGAAGATGCTTTGATTCAGCATCCTGAGCTTGCGCAAAAAAGAGCAGAAGTGGAAAGCAATATTCAGGCATTTTTGACGAATGGAAAAACCGTAAATCGGGATGCCTTGGTGATTCCGATTGTTTTTCATGTGGTTTACTTTTCTGAATCAGAAAATATTTCCGACCAGCAGATTTATTCTCAAATAGCGGTGCTCAATCGAGATTATCGTAAGAAAAACAGCAACCTGTCTAGTGTGCATCCTGATTTTCAGAAGGTAGCGGCGGACATAGGTTTTGAGTTTTGCCTGGCGGAAAAAGACCCTTTCGGCAACGAGACAAATGGCATTACCCGGACGCAAACACCTTATCCTAATATTGGTATTAAAAATAACTTCGATGGTCGAAAGAATATTTACTATTCAGACCTTGGAGGCGAAGACGCTTGGGATACCCAAAAATACCTGAATGTGTGGGTGTGTCGTATGGGAGATAATATCTTAGGCACCGGTTCTTTTCCCGGTGGAGCGATACCTAGTGAAGTCGGAGTGGTGATTGATTTGGAAGCCTTTGGGACCATGGGTACCGCTCAAAGTCCTAACAATCTCGGTAAAACCTTGGTCCACGAAATAGGACATTATTTTGATTTACAACATGTGTGGGGCAATGTGATAGGGGATTGTAATGTGGATGATGGTATTGCGGATACGCCCGAACAGGAGAGACCAACTAGAGGGTGCCCCATAGAGCGCAAAGTTAGTTGCGGGTCTTTTGATATGTATAACGATTATATGGATTATTCCGATGATGCCTGTTTGGCTATGTTTACTTTCGGTCAAAAAGAAAGAATGTTAGCTGCTCTTCAAACCGCCCGTCCAAACCTGCTAAATACGGATATATGTAGTGAGAAGGCGTTAGAGTCGCCTTTAGAAAAAATAAAATTACACACCAATCCGGTGGATGACGAGCTTTTTCTTTCTCTTACGGAAGGGAATATTTTTGAAGCATCCGCTACCTTTTATGATGTTTGGGGGCAGGTCGTGTTGGCCACGGAATTATTTTATTTTCCGGGGAATTACCCCATAGATGTCAGCCATTTGCCGCAAGGGTTATACTTTGTTGTATTGTCATCTTCTGATGCTCAAGTAGTTAGAAAAATTATTGTTAATCACTAATAACCATTATGAAAAAATTTTTTTTTATCGCATTATTTTTTATTTCTTTCCAATTCTTGGGGATGGGGCAATTACCAAATTCAAATTGTAATTTATGTCCTTACACTTTGGATGAGCTACAGTCGGGGACTATTGATTTTCTTGTTAGCGGTGCTTCTGATAGTTTGAGCCCCGAACATGGTGTTTGCGCATTTCAGTTAAATCTAAGACATAATTATATAGGAGACCTGTCGATTTCCTTGACATCACCGTCCGGACAGACCGTTGACTTAGTAAGGCCGATAGGTTTATATGGAGAAACTGATTCTTCAATTTGGAATATTTCCTTTTTGCGATGTGGCGACACCGTCACCCCGGATATTGGAAAATCACCTACTTATACGAATGAGGATGCTTGGGGCAAGAATAACACTTTTACAGGAAGTTATCATCCATATAATGGTTGCCTGGAAGATTTTGATTATGGCCCCAAAAACGGACTTTGGCAATTGCATTGGGTCGATGGTCAACTTTTAGACACAGGAATTTTGGTTGATTTTGCCCTTCAGTTTTGCGATTCTTCGGATATTATTACGGTGGCTTGTGAAGGGGAAGGAGGTGTGCTGGAGCCGGATTCTTTGACTTATTGTGTGGCTGCAATGCCGATGGTACCTGATATCCAAGTGCTTTTTACGGGAGGCGATGTGCCGGCTTCTAATGACTATGACTATGTGTTTTTTGTGGTCAAAGAAGACACGATAGTTGATATTTTGCATGAATTGGACTCCTTGAATGAAGAGATTGGGCAGTATAAGATTTGTGGGTTTTCCTACCCAAAAATAAAAAATGACAGTTTACCGGAAGTTGGGGCAGCGTTTTCTTCCTTTGTGGTGTCTGCCGGGGAACAAATGGGATGTTCTGACTTTTTAACGAATTGCACAAAGGTGAATATTACGGCTACACAGATGGATATGGTCACAGATACTTCGGTTTGCGAAGGTCTTTGTGTGGATTGGTATGGCGAAATTTATTGTGCTAGCGGATCTTATGTCGTCTCAGATACTACGAATGGTTGTGCTTTTTCTAGAATACTTCATCTGACTATTGAAAATCCGGCGACCGTCAATTTGTCTGTACAAGATACAATATATGACAACGCCGATCCATTAGTATTAGATACCCTTCAAGATGGAATCATCGGCCATTGGAGTGGGGACGGAGTAACGGATGATGTTTTTAATCCAATGGGACTAAATGGTGATGTAGAGTTGGTTTTTGTACAGGACACCGTGTATTGTGCGGCAGTAAGCTCTACAAGCATTTTTGTGCAAGTCACGGTACCGACGACAAGTACTCCCGACAATTTATCGCAAGATATTCAAATTTTACAGGATAACAGTAATAGTACCCTTCAAATTACATCGGATGTACCTACACCTGAATCATATCGCTTTTCCTTGATAGATGTCACCGGAAGAGCGCTTATCGTTCAGGAGCAAATGATTTTCCCCGGTTCATACACTTTGGATATAAGCCATTTGCCGCAAGGTATGTATTGGTTAAGTTTCGCTTCCGCAAAAGGTGGCTTGACCAAAAAACTCATCAAACACTAACTTTTAACAAACCTCCCGAAAATTATGAAAAGTTTTACTTTGAAGTACCTGACCCTTTTTCTTTTACTGCTCTTTGGAGTGACCTACTCTTATGGGCAAAACGGGTGTTGTACAAACTGTCCGCAGCAATTGCCGGAGCTCCAGAGTGGTGATATCATCATGACAGTCACGGGTGCCGTAAATAATAACTTAAGCAGTCCAACTCAGGGAGTGTGTGGCGTCGAGATACATATGACCCATGAGTATATGGGGGATTTGTCGCTGACTTTAACGTCTCCGGGCGGGCAGACGATAACCTTAATGGGGCCGATTGGACTATACGGAGCGACTGATAATTCTACTTGGGATATCACATTTGTACCTTGCGCAACAACACCATCTCCGGATGCCGGACACAATGGGGTTTATACCAATAATGATTCTTGGGGGACTTTTGGAAACTTTACCGGAAGTTATCACCCACATTCCGGTTGTTTGGAAGATTTTAACTCTGGGCCCGTTAATGGGAACTGGATTCTTCATTGGGTAGATGGACAGGCATCAGATGTAGGGGAGTTTTTTGACTATAATATCATATTTTGTGATCAAAATGGCGTTGGATGCTCCACTTGTAATGCAGAAGGAGGCAACATACAGCCTGGCAATCCGGTCTTTGCGTGTTTGGGTGATCCAACTTTAAACTTGTCTTTGAATCCGACTTATTCCGGTACGGATGTAGCACCTGATCCACCGGGGGATTATGCATATACTTACGTCATCGTCCAAAATGGAACTATCGTAGCGCTAGATCCAAATTCGGATTTGTCAGGTTTGGCTTCCGGCACCTATCAGGTGTGCGGGTTGTCTTATGCCATTAGCGATGCAGCCTATTTACCGAATCCGGGGGATGATTATAATGCTTTAGTTGCCGCTTTTGCCGCGGGAACGGCACCTTTCTGTGGAGATTTATCAAATAACTGTGTGGATGTAACGATCTATCCACAATCACCTGATATAGATGTTGACTCTACTATTTGTAATGGGGATTGTGTGACCTGGGGAGGATTTTCCTATTGTAGTAGTGGAGATTATACAGCAGTTACCACCGATCCTAATACAGGATGTCCTAGAAATGAAATTTTACATTTAACAGTAAGTACGGGTATTGTGCCGACTTTTACTCAGTTGGGACCGTTTTGTGATGGTGATCCCGGTTTCCTGATGCCGTCAGCTTCCTTGGAAGGTATAACCGGAGTTTGGGATATCAATCCTTTTATCCCTTCTAATCATTTAGGTACGACAACTTTAACATTTACTCCTGATCCGGGGCAATGTGCGAGCTCAACCACGATGACCATTACCGTAACACCCGGAGTAGTGCCGACCTTTTCACCTATCGGACCACTGTGTTCTAACGAAGCGCCGGTTAATCTGCCGACAACTTCCGATAATGGTATTACAGGCTCTTGGGACATTAATCCTTTTGATCCTGCTCTGAATGTTGGAACAAATACTTTGACTTTTACACCGGATCCCAACCAATGTGCGAGTACCACCACGATGACCATTGTGGTGACAAATAATATTACCCCAACTTTTACCCAATTGGGGCCATTTTGTTCTACAGACCCTGCAGTGACGTTACCCAATACTTCTATTAACAATATTACCGGTTCATGGGATTTGAATCCATTTGACCCGGGTACATATATTGGACAAACAACATTGACGTTTACACCGGCTCCCAATCAGTGTGCCGGCACGGCGATTATGGTGATGGATGTATCGACAGCGGTAACACCAACTTTTGCTCAAATCGGGCCCTTGTGTGAGACGGATGCTCCGGTTACCTTGCCGACGACATCTACAGGCGGCATCACCGGTTCTTGGAATGTGGTTACTTTTGATCCATCCGGCGGTTCCGGAACAGTTACCTTTACACCCGATGCCGGTCAGTGTGCCACAATGACGACAATGACCATTACGGTAACACCGGCGACGACTCCTACTTTTGCTCAAATCGGGCCCTTGTGTGAGACGGATGCACCGGTTACCTTGCCGACGACTTCTACAGGCGGCATCACCGGTTCTTGGAATGTGGTTGCCTTTGACCCATCCGGCGGGACGGGAACGGTTACCTTTACACCTGATGCCGGGCAGTGCGCCACAACAACGACGATGACCATTACGGTAAATCCGGCGACGGCTCCAACTTTTGCTCAAATCG
>JANTGI010000100.1 GCA_024762995.1 Saprospiraceae bacterium
CACCAAAAGCAGCTTGCTGCGCCACCAAAAGCAGCTTGCTGCGCCCCAAAGACCAAAAGCGACCGCAGGGAGCGCCCCAAAGACCAAAAACCTCCCCCCACAAATTATATTTTCCTCTATATTTGCAAAAAAAAACAACCACTCAATCATGAGCAACCAAGCACCAAGCACAGAAAAAAAGAAAACTACCAACACCCGACAATACGTCCTGATTGCCATCATTCTACTTCTTTTGGGCATGGGCATACTGATGATTTCCAAGTCCTTTGCCCACAAAAATAATCAAACTGCGGAGATACCTACCGTTGAATCTACCATTCAAGAAGAAAATCTACCCGAAGACGAAACACTCAATGACATCATTGACAAACAAGATGTGGACTTTGATGACGAATCCACAGATAACGAAGTAGAAACCCAAGGAGCGGACGACTCAAAACTAACCACCATCATCGAAAATCCCAAAATTGAAAAGAACACTTCGCCCACAACAACCATTATCAACGAAGAACCAAAAATGCCTAAGCCCAATTCCAAATACATGGTTCTTACCGGCTCATTTGGCTCCATAGAAAATGCTCGAAAACGTCTAGAACAGACCATCAGTGCCGGCTACCGTGATGCCGAAATTGTCCAGTTTGACGACTCCAAATACCACACCGTCTGTGCGCTTCGAACCAATGACCTATCCTCTGCAGAAACAGCAGTCAAAAAACTAAAACATAAAAAAATAGATGCGCTGGTCCATCGGCAGCGACTAAAGAAATAACTCCCCTATTCACATCCCGCGGCGGCTTTGGGCCCGACTGTAATATTTACTTTTTCGCCGGTATGAAGAGTTTTGCCGGAGTAGGGAGATTGCTTGATGACATAGGAATTGGAAGAAGTCGTTCCGGGCAGTTTCTCGGTTTTTCCGATTTCCAACCCATTCAATTCTAATAAGGAGATTGCTTCATCTTCGGGCAAGCAGGACAAGTCAGGCACTTTAACGAAGTCCGAAGCCCGACGACTTATCTCAAAATATAAGGTACTTCCGACCGGTATTTTCACTCCTTTTTCGATATCATCCGATATGTTCTTGCCTTTGTAATAGACCTTCAAGATGGTTCCTCCTGCTAAACGATGATTAAAGACTTCTTTTTTGACTTTCGTCGAAATACCTAGGCGCTTGAGTTTTTTAGAATATTGCCGATACTCTTCGGAGACACCAAACACCCTTGGCAAAGTCACTTGATCCGGAGTAAATTTGGTCACCGATAGATATATTTTTCGGCCTTTTTTGACGGCGGCACCTTGTTTTGGCTTTTGCGAAAGCACAATACCCGGACGCTTATCTTTCAAAAAAATAGAATCACTTATGACCAACTTGACATCGTTGGCCTGGGCAATGGTCTGTGCATCCGCAATCTCCATGTCCTTAAAATCCGGAACTTGTATCGACTTCCCGTGCATCGTGTACCAATCCATCCAAAGAAATAATAACCCAATTACACCCACCAAAAATAATAAGACACCTGCCAAATTTTTCAGGAAGTAGGGGGTCTTCATTATGCTCAATGCTTTTTGAAAAAAGTGCTTTACTTTACTCATTAGTCTTTTTTTCCCTTTTGTTTTAGTGATCTTAACGGCGAAAGTAGGCTTTCCCTAGTTGTTTTGGAAAAAAAAACACAAAAATCTGCTATTTTTGGCTTTTTATCCGGTAAATTAACACTTTCGGGCTCTTTCTTACGTAGATTTGGAATATGAAAAAAATTGGCATCCTCAACGGAATGGAAAATACATTCCCTCAAGCTTTAATTGAAAAAATAAACGCAATCGCTCCACAAGGTATTCGCGCAGAAGCTGTTTTGGTCGAAGAAGTCCTTTTGGAAAACCCCTTGAATTATCAAGTAATCATCGATCGAATCTCGCAAGATGTCCCCTTCTACCGGACTTGGCTCAAACAAATGGCCCTAAACGGTACCGCCGTGCTCAATAATCCCCTTTGGTGGTCAGCGGATGATAAGTTTACAAACGTGGTTATCGCCAAAAAAATTGGTATCCCTGTCCCCAAAACCACCTTATTGCCTTCTAAAGAGATGCCCCCCAACACCGGCCCCAATTCTTTTAGAAATCTAAAATTCCCCCTGGACTGGGACAAAATGATTACTTATGTCCGCGGATTTCCCCTTTATTTGAAGCAATATCATGGCGGCGGTTGGCAGCATGTCTATCGCATCGAAGACAAAAATGAATTATTTGAAAACTATGACAAAACCGGCCATCTCGTCATGATGATGCAGGAAAACATTGAGTTTGATGCTTATTTTAGGTGTTATTCTATTGGCGCTAAACATGTACGAATCATGCCCTATGCACCTGATAATGAGCATTCTATGCGTTATGCAGCCTATTATGACGTGCCCAAAAAATTGCTCCAAACCATGAAGAATTATGTCATCCGGCTCAATCAAGCTTTGGGGTATGATATTAATACCGTAGAATTTGCGGTGCGTAAAGGCATCCCCTATGCAATTGACTTTTTTAATCCGGCGCCGGATGCAGACCTTAATTCTGTCGGCGTGGACAACTTCAACTGGGTGGTACAACAGGTCGCAGAATATGCCATACAGCGGGCTCAATCCCATCGGCCTAACCAACTCAATCTCACTTGGGGTACAGCCATCCGATAAGTGATGAAAATAGCGATACTCGACCTATACAATCAGGAGCCGAATACCGGCATTAGGGCCATAAAGGAATTGATACGGGCGCATCACCCAGAGCATCTGTTTCAGATATTTGAGATTAGACAGCAAGACCAATGGCCCAAAATCTCTGACTGGGATGTTTTTATTTCCAGCGGCGGCCCCGGAGACCCGACCGAATCCGAAACTATTTGGCCGGCAAAATGGAAGCATTTTTTTCAACAACTCATGGAGTACAACGAACAACAGACTCCCCAAAAGCCTGCTTTTCTCATTTGCTATTCCTTTCAATTATTTTGTCATCACTTTAATTTGGGCGTGGCTTCCCGGCGTTACAAACCCTCATATGGTTCTTATCCGTGTCTATTGAGCCCTTACGGGAAAAAGGATATTATTTTTGGACAATTGCCTGCTACTTTTCAGATTGCCGACTTTCGATCCTACCAAATCACCCTCCCAAATACTAAAAACCTGAAAAAGCTAGAAGCCAAAATCTTGGCTATGGAAAAAGAAAGACCCTCCATCAACAAAGCACAAGCCTTGATGGCCGCTCAATTTACCCCTTACATGTACGGGACCCAATTTCATCCGGAAGCCAATGGAGATAAAGTCAAAGAATCATTCAAGCTTGAAGAAGAAAAACTCACCAAATTTTTGGGCAACAAGACCTATCAAAAAGCCGTAGAAAAATTGGAAAATGTAGCCGGAATAAATCAAACTCAAGCCACCGTCCTACCCCGATTTTTGGATTTTGCCATGTCAATAGTATTAAAAAATGATTCCAAAATATAGACAGGCCTTTAACCGACAATATTCCAACGAGCGATATGCCCGCTACCAACAAGCAGTGCAAGATGCGTTTGATTACCCACCCCATTTTCGGCTGCTGGAAACACCTGTTTTTCTTCCGAAAGACTTAGTGCAACAACTCAAAAGCGCTTCCATTTCTATCATTGAACAACTCAAAAAATCTTCTTTTCGTTCCCAAACTCACCATGCCATCCCTGACCACCAACTCGTTCCGAATGAAGATGAACATCCGTTATTTCTTCAATTCGACTTTGCCATTACCCGCTCTTCCAACGGACAACTCCGACCACAACTCATTGAGTTACAAGGATTTCCGGCGCTCTTCTTTTTTCAGTTGGCGGCTTCAGATGGATTTAGGTCTGTATATGACTTTGATGGATTCACCGGATATTATGGCGGATTCGATAGGCAAGCATATATACAAGCACTCCAAGAAAATATTTTGGGCAACCACCATCCGGAACAGGTCATCCTTTTGGAATTTGATCCTTGGCACCAAAAAACAGCTATTGATTTTGCAGGAGCCCGTCAAGTATTAAAAATTCCCGTCGTCGATATTAGACACTTGCACAGAGTGGGACGCCAACTATTTTATCGCAACCAACACCACCAAAGCATCCCTATCCGGCGCATTTTCAATCGGGTCATTCTGGATGAAATCGCTCACCACCCACATCAATATTGGGCGTTTGATTTAACCCAAGACGTCGATGTGGAATGGGCAGGGCATCCCAATTGGTTTTTAAAATACAGCAAGTTTGCGCTCCCATTTATCGAAGGAGATTTTGTCCCAAAATCTATGTTTTTAGATCAATGGCATGGAGATAAAGCCCTACTTTCCCGGAGTGTACTCAAGCCTATTTTTTCTTTTTCCGGCCAAGGCGTGACGATCCAACCAACCCAAAAAATAATTGATAAAATCCAAAATAAACAACAATATATCTTACAAGAAAAAATTGATTATGCCCCTATTCTACCTTCCCCAGGGCAACAACTATCTCAGGTGGAAGTCCGTGTTATGCTTATTCAAAATCCACACAAAACAGGAGAATATCTTTTCATGACCAACCTTGTCCGTGCCGGCAAAGGCGGCATCATCGGCACCCAATATCAACAAAACGACCAATGGATAGGTGGCGGAATTGCCCTCATGGAATCCTAATCCGGATATTCCACTCGAATATGATAAATAGAATGTAAAGTCTGACGAATCGTCTTCACAATCGTATCAAACTCTGCAAAGGTAATATCAGAATGGTCAAACTGGTGGGCATCCTTCTTAAACTGCAAGACCTTTTGAATGAGCTCATCCAGATTTTTTTCATTAGGTTCTTTCAGGCTGTGAGACGCCGCTTCCATCGAATCTGCAATCATCAAAATGACTTCTTCTTTGGTTTTGGGCGGTGGCCCCGGATACGTAAAATCCTTAGGATCAACGGCATCTTCACCTTTCTCCTTGACCGCTGTCCGATAAAAATACTCCACACGTGTCGTCCCGTGATGGGTCAAGATTAAACGTATAATTTCCTTTGGCAGATTATATTTTTTGGCCAATATCTCTCCTTCGGTGACATGACCGATGATGATGGCGGCGCTTTCTTGCGCAGAAATTTGGTCATGCGGGTTAATCCCTTTTTGATTTTCAATAAAATAAGATGGATTTTTCATCTTACCTATATCATGAAATAAAGCCCCCACTTTGACCAATAACGCATTCGCACCGATGGCATTAGCAGCGGCTTCCGCCAAATTGGCTACTTGCAAAGAATGTTGAAAAGTACCGGGAGCTTTTAGCGAAAGCTCTTTGAGTAGCACATGATTAAAGTCCGCCAGCTCTGCCAATTGTATAGGTGTCAATCGCCCAAATATTTTCCCAAATAAAGGAATTAATGGATAGGCAATCAAAAGCAATAATCCATTAAGCAACAACCAAGGCAACCAAGTCATTTCTGAAAACTTCACATCTCCCGTTTTCACAAAAGATAAGACAAAAATCAGCACAATATAAGTCAGCAATATCAATCCAATCGTCACAAAAAACTGCCCCCAATAGCGGGTCTCCTTGCCTACCGTCAAAGCCACAACCCCGGCCACCATCTGCACCAATACAAAATCAAAACTACGCCCCAATATAAACGTAGAAATGACCACGACAACCAAATGCAATAGCAAAGAAAGCCGTACCGGAAAGAAGCTCCTGGAAACCAAAGGAACTATCGCAAAAGGTATAAAATAAGGGTTTATCCCCTGATTATTCACCACAAAAATAGACAACAACGCAAAAAACACTATCATCATAAATATCATCATCAAGTCCCCAAATCGATGAAACTCTGTCCGGTCATAATTCCTTAAAAATTGAAAAAACACCAATAAAATAATGCCGACCAACAAAATATTACCGACAAAAATTAACCAATCGGCATATTTGCCTCTTTGGCCGGATTCATAGTGCTTTCGCAAAGAATCTAACTTTTGATAGTCTTCCGCCGTAATCCGGGTATTATTGGCCAAAACTAAATCTCCGGCCTTCACTGAACCAACTACTTGAGAAATACCCGCCAGCTCACGTTCCTTATATTTTTGCGTAAGCGAATCACTATATATCAAATTGGGCTCAATCACTTGCTCAAAAACCGGCAAAAGAAATTCGGGATTACGCAAAGAAGAATGCGGCAACGAATCTATGACAAAGGCATAGGCGGTGCGCTCATTAAATACATTGCCCAATGTCCGGCGATAAGTCTCATTGCCACGAATCACATTAATCACAAACGATGGCGGCCGACCGGCCAAATTACTATCAAGCGCCACCACGCCCGAAGCATAAATCAAATCCAAAAGTCCCTGACCAACTTGCCGATATTGATTTTGGTGATAAAAAACTTCTTGGTAGGTCGGATTGCCTTTTTCATCTTCTACCTGACGGTCAAATACCGAAATAAAATGGCTTTTTACCTTCGCTTCAATATTCGTATCCCAAATATAATAAGGGCTAAAATCCTGTAAAATTTTATTTTTTTCCGCAAGGATATCCGCATCGGACTTATAAAGCGTATAATCAAAAGGCGCATACAAATCTCCATTCCGCCACACACTGCCTTCCGCAAACTCATACTTAAACCGAGTCGATCTAGGCATAAAAAAACCTATCAACAACAGGGCGATGAGCGGTATCAAAACCCGTGCAACACTCGGAAGATGTGCCGAAAATGCTTTTAACTTTTCTAACATATGGCGAAGATAAAGCTTTTATTTATAGATTTTTCGGTATCACACAAAAAAGTAAATTGTCTAACCGGCACAGTCTATCATTTACTGAACTTTCCGCGCTTACAATCCCCCGTAGTTATTAGGTTACGAGTAGAGACAAGCACGCCTTGCCTCTACTCGTAACCTTATGCCCCATAACCTTTAACCAATGCCATAAAGCCAAGAATAAGCGATGCCGTTACACCGTCATACCATCAAACCGCTACACCGTCATACCCGTTACACCGTTATACCGCTACACCGTCATACCGTTATTCATTTACCCATCCATTTAATTTCTTCAACCCCCAAATCCAAGGCAATCTTTCGGCCCAAGACAAAAAGATAGTCGGATAATCTATTCAAATATTGGATATGAATCGTATCAATCGGCTCTGCATGATGGAGCGCCACCGTCTCCCGCTCTGCCCTTCTACAAACCGTACGGGCAATGTGCGCCAAAGAAACAGTCGGATGCCCCCCGGGTAAGATAAAGGCAGTCATTGCCGGCAACTCTTCTTCCATTTGATCGATGGATTGCTCCAAAAAAGAAATGGCAGACTGATCGACCACCGGCAATTTATCCATCATCGCCGGCGTAGAAGCCAGATGCGAGCCCACATCAAATAAGGTTTTTTGGATGTCTAATAATTCTTGGCGCTGTCCTTCATCCTTCAAATAATCTCGCAAATGCCCTATGTGAGCATTTAATTCATCAATCATGCCATAGGCGGAAATACGGATATGGTCTTTGGGCAATCTCTTACCGCCAAATAAACCGGTTTCGCCTGAATCGCCCTTTTTTGTATATATTTTGAATCCCATTGTAATGGTTTTGTCAAGGACAAGCCCGAAAAATAGCATCGAAATGTAAACTTGGTCAGCCCGTCCGCTAAATTCTAGAAGCCACCCGAATAGGATTTGGGTTTACTTCATCCAATTCCACCAAGCCATCTCTTAAACGCACAATGCGGTGCGTATGTTCAGCAATATCAGGCTCATGCGTCACCAAAATAATGGTATTTCCTTCTTCGTGCAATTTTTCTAAAATTCCCATAATCTCGACAGAAGTCTTGGTATCCAGATTACCGGTCGGTTCATCAGCCAAAATAATGGCGGGATTGTTCACTAAGGCGCGGGCGATGGCCACTCTTTGACGTTGCCCACCGGACAACTCATTGGGTTTGTGCATCACACGATCACCTAATCCGACAGATTCGAGTTTTTCCTTAGCGATTTTAAGACGTTCGGATTTACTATACCCCGCATAAATCAAAGGAAGAGCGACATTTTCAAGAGAAGTTAGCCTGGGTAACAGATTAAAGGTCTGGAACACGAATCCGATTTCTCGATTTCTGACCACCGCCATCTCGTCATCGTTCATATTGCTCACATCCTGACCATTCAAAAAATATTTGCCGGATGTAGGGGTGTCCAAGCACCCGATAAGGTTCATGAAGGTCGATTTACCGGAGCCCGAAGGTCCCATCAAGGACACAAAGTCATTCTTAAATATGGTCAAAGAAACATCCCGAAGTGCATGGACTTTTTCGGTACCCAAAACATAGGTTTTGCGCAAGTGTTCCGTCTGAATAATCGATTCTTGAATCATAACTTTTTAGTTGTAGCTTTCGCAAAAAACAAAATAAACGCTTGGCAATAACCTATAAATCATTGACAATCAATATATTATCAACATAACATGCAAGTCACCCAGCCTGAAACCACCCAATATCAATCTGATTGGGGCGTATCTCAAAACTTACCAAAGCACTGAAAAGTCAAGTCAAATATCCAAAAATTTCTTTACAGAAAAGAAGCCATTCCGAGACTCCGGAGCATTGGATAAAGCTTCTTTTTGCGAAAGCATATCAGAAGGCATATCTTCTCTCAGTGGACTCTGATCGGAATGAACATACACCAAAGGAGCCACATCAGAAGTATCCAGCTCGTTGAGTTTTTCGACCATATGTAGAATATCATTAATATCCTTCATCAAGATGGTCTGCTCCTGTTCATTGAGCTTTAACTTCGCCAGTTTTTCTAGCTTCAAAATTACGGATTCATTGATGGACACAGGCAAAATTTAGATAGGAATGGTGTTTTTATCGTCCAAATTTACATTTTTTTATTTACTTTACCAATAGAAAGTACTTTTATAGTGAAGAAATTCTTAATTTTGGGCTTTATCGGGATGTAACAACCGGGTTTGGACGATTGATGGGAGATGCTATTTTCTTAAAATTTTCGTTTTCCATTTAATTTTTGAAAAAGTACCGAGCATTTTTTGATGTAACCATATTGAATGTATATAGGTACCTTCAAAACTAAAATGCTCCACAGAAGTGGTCTCGCCCAAAATCAAACTAGGAATACATCCCCTCAAAAAAAATACTTATGAGCAAAATTGGCTTTCTTAGGCACGTCGCCATTGCGGGAAATATCGGAGCCGGCAAAACAACTCTGACCGGATTACTAGCCAAACACTTCGGGTGGCAGGTGCATTATGAAGATACCGAGACCAACCCTTATTTGGGCGACTTTTATGACGACATGAATCGCTGGTCCTTCAATCTCCAGATTTTCTTCCTAAATAGTCGTTATCGCCAGATCGTCGATATCCAAAATGGCTCAGAGACCATCATTCAAGATCGAACCATCTACGAAGATGCTTTTATCTTTGCGCCCAATTTACACGAAATGGGCTTAATGGATAAAAGGGATTTCGAAAACTATTTTGACTTATTCAAGACCATGAGCTCCCAAGTGAAGCCTCCTGATTTATTGATTTATCTAAAAGCCGATATCTCGACCTTGGTCGGCAATATCCACAAAAGGGGAAGAGATTATGAAGGTAGTATTAGTATTGACTATCTCAAAAAATTAAATGAAAGATACAACCATTGGATTGACGGATATGACATTGGTAACTTATTGATTATCAATACCGACAACATAGATTTTGTCAACAAAAAAGAAGATTTGGGCTTCATCATCAACCAAGTGGAAGGAGAGTTAAATGGCTTATTTTGACGACAATCAATGCTCTCCGTCAACCGTATTCCTAAGTGCTCACGCCTTACCTTTTACCACGGCAATTTCTTCTACTAGTTTTTTGTTAGTAGGAGTGACATCGGGCGACTCAAAATAGCTAAGCAAATCCTTCAAGGTCTTTTTAAGGTCTTTTCGATGAACGACCATGTCCAAAAATCCATGTTCTAGCAGATATTCCGAAGATTGAAAACCTTCCGGCAAATCTTTTTTGATGACATCTTTAATGACCCTAGGTCCTGCAAATCCAATAAGAGCATTCGGCTCCGCAATATTAATATCTCCCAACATGGCATAAGAAGCAGAAACGCCGCCGGTAGTAGGATCGGTCATTAAGGAGAAAAACGGGACACCGGCTTTGGCCAATTGGCTAAGCTTTGCAGAAGTTTTGGCCATTTGCATCAAAGAGAACGCTGATTCCATCATTCGGGCACCGCCCGATTTAGAAATAATTAACAAAGGCGTTCGTTGCTCTATGCAGTAATCAATAGCCCTTGCGATCTTCTCTCCGACTACGGAACCCATCGAACCACCAATAAACCGAAAATCCATGATGGCCGCTGTCACCGGATACCTCTGAATTTTGCCGGTAACGACTGTAATGGCATCGGATAATCCGGTCGCTTTAGTGGCTTTTTCTAGGCGATCCTGATAAGACTTTAAATCCGTAAACTCCAAAAAATCATAACTCTTCAAATTTTCAAAGAGTTTTTGAGTGTCTCCGGTAAATAAAAACTTGGTATATTCTTCGGAGCCTATAGGAAGATGATAGTCGCATTTGGGGCAGACGTATAATTCCTTTTCTAACTCTTCTTTGGTAAAAGTACCCTTGCACTTTTTACATTTAATCCACATCCCGTCCGGTGCCTCCTTTTTGCTACTGGTTGCTGTGGTTATTCCCTTCTTTAATCTATCAAACCAACCCATTGTGTTTTTTTTTTGTAGGTAGCAGTGTACCCAGATTATTGAAAACAGTTCAAAAAAAAAAGCCCTGTTTCATTGTAGCCATTAAGAAAATCCAGTTTTAGGTAAAAAACTAAAAGAAACTTCCTCATGGGTCTGCCACCAGTGAAGTACAAAAGTAATAAAAAAAAACGTAACTGTTAAGGTGCCCCTGTTTTTAGATAGAAAATTAGCATTTTTGTGTCTATTGAGCCTTTCCGAGCAGGCAGATAGAGCCCCATTTTTGCGAAAGCGTAGGTGTCCAAATGAAAAAGACCAAATAAACAGTTGTTTATTTGGTCTTTTTAGCGCTTTATACAAAAAATCGTTTGGAGCTTGGCTAATATCAAAAAAAATATTCGTTTAGGTATGCTCCTTAGTTCACAAACAATTCTTCTTGCCCTATTTAGGAGAATTTTTCATCCATTTTACTTTATTAATCTTACCTTTTTTGCCGTATAACTTTCTAGACATGGCATTATAGGCCACAGCAGCTTCCTCAGCAGAGCTAAACATCCCAATATGCGAAGATTTTCCATCAATAGAGATAACGGCCCGGTATCGGACACCTTCCTTATACACCCCGGTGTAGCCGGTGTGACTAGTCGTCTTGCGCTGCCTACTTGCTTGCGCCCTGGAGCGATAGGTCAAATTTTCCAAACGGCAATCCAATTTATTACCATTAACGGCTCCAACTAAATTCTCTTCTTTTGTCTTCAGATGTCCCAAGAATTTTTCGGCGATTAACTTGTGTAAGTAAATCGTTTCTGTCACATAACTACCGTCGGGGTTTTTCCAAACTTTCTGAAAAACACCACATCCACTGGAGTGCCGTCTAATGTTACGCACAAAATCAATTTTGACGAGATAAGGGTCTGTTGTCAAAAATTCATAAACAATTTCATCAAAAATAGCAACATCGTCTGAATTTTTTAATTTAACTTTGTAGTTCATTGTCGAAAATTTTTGTGTAAGTAATGTCCTCGCCAATAGCCCTAAAATATTTTTTCTTCAAAAAGAAAAAAATACCATCAATTCGGAAGAATAAAATCAAATAAGAAAGCAAAAAGATCTGCTATCCCAAATGAATAAGAAAAACTAGTATCTATCACTTAATGATAATCAGTTGTTTAACGTTGCTTGGCAAAAATACGAGATTTTTATTAAATTTGATGCGCTCTTATTAAAAAAAATTAAATAATGTCCAAAAAATCGTCAAAAAACCCACTTTTTATCCAGCGAACGCTTGATTTAGCTTACCAATCTAGGGGTCAAAACTCGCCAAACCCGATGGTTGGTGCAGTCATCACAGTTAATGATATTATTATTGGCGAAGGATTTCATCAAAAATTTGGTTCTCATCATGCCGAGATAAATGCCATTAATTCGGTTAAAAATCCGGAGCTCCTAAAAGACGCAACCATCTATGTTTCGCTAGAGCCTTGCTTTCATGTCGGCAAAACACCACCCTGCGTTCAAGCCATCATGGCCAACCAATTTAAGGCCATCAATATTAGTGTAAAGGACATAAATCCCCTCACTTCCGGAAAATCTATCAAAATCTTACGAGACCACAATCATCAGGTGCAAGATCACATTCTTGAAGAAAAAGGAAAAGAGCTTATTCGACCCTTTTCCATCAATATGCGCCTCCAAAGACCCTTTATCTTACTCAAATATGCCGTCTCCCAAGATGGATTTATCGGTAAAAAAAATGAACAAATTTGGCTTTCTAATCCTTTCTCCAAACGTCTCACCCATCTATGGCGCTCAAAATTTGATGCCATTTTAGTTGGCGGACACACGGTTAGAACAGACAACCCACGCCTATCCACACGTTACTTTAATCCGATTGACCCATTGCGAGTCGTCCTGACCAAGTCGGGAAACTTACCCATTGATGCCCACATCTTTGACAAGGACAACCCGCCCCTTATTGCTACAACCAATCACAAACTTATTATTCCGGAATCCAATGCCGACATTCTGAAACTCGACCCTTCCATAAACTATCTGTCAGACCTCATGAAGCACTTGCTTGCGCAAAAAAACATCGGTACTATAATCGTTGAAGGTGGTGCGGAGACACTTCAATCTTTTATTGATGTGGACCTATGGGATGAAGCTAGAGTCATCAAAACACCCAAACTCCTTGGGAATGGCATCCCCATGCCTAAGTTAAAAAATGCCCTTCTCCATGAAAAATACACCCTGGACACTGACGAGATATTGGTTTATCGAAACCGGGCCCACTAAGACCTTCTTTGGTTTTTAGGTTTGACTTTGAACAGACTACCAAAAATATTCCCTCCCGACATCACGACCTTGTTAAAATAATTGAATTCCCCCAATAAACCCGATTAAAAACAGTTATACTCGAAAACAAAGAAAATCGTTTTGTCGAAACGACTCTACTTTCAAAAGAGAAAGATAACTGTTTCAACGATTTCTTTTCTAATTCCTTAAAAAAGCCTATTTTTGACCTTAAGTATGCGAATATGCAAGTGACCATTATTAAGTACGAGACTTCGGTATAAAGATACGACGGTGTCGCACATTCTTACCTTTTTGGTATTCATGAAAACTGCCTGCTGCTGGCAAGGGTAAAAAGCAAGGGGTAAGAGATTCTAACCGTCGCAAGTTAAATGACTAGAGTGTGTGACAAATAGTGGCGAACGCAATACAATTAACTCATTAACCGCCAAAGGCAAATAAACACCATTTTCTCTGTGAAAATTACTTCAATGAAATATTTTTTCCTTGTTTTCAGCTTCTTCATGATTGGAAGCATCTCGGTCAGTGCTCAGCGTATTTTACCTGATGCCATTCAATTTTCGGGTTTAGTGGTCACCGGAGATTCAGATAATATTGTTCCCGTTCCTTACGCGACTATTGCTGTCAAAGGCACACCTCGTGGAACTTATGCCAACTATGCCGGCTTTTACTCCTTAGTCGTTCGTCCCGGTGAAGTTTTGATTTTCACTGCCATTGGCTTCAAAAAAGAAGAATTTACGGTGCCGGACACCATAGTCGGCAACAAATTCAACTATGTACAAAACATGTACGAAGATACCATTTTACTTCCGGAAGCCATTGTTTACCCTTGGCCCAGCAATACCTATCTAAAGCAAGAATTTCTCGCCATGGACGTAACCAATGACCTCCAAGTTCGCATTCAAGAAAACCTAATGGAAGAAACCCTTGAAAATTTACGTATCGCCCTAGTCCGCGATGCCAAGGAAAATGCCAACTTCGCCCTCCGCCAAGAAGTAGATAAATTCTATTACCAAGGCCAACTACCTCCCAATTACATGTCTATTTTCAACCCATCCGCCTGGGTCAAATTTTTCCAAGCCATCAAAAACGGCGACTTCAAACGAAAATAAAAAGCAACTTGCTGCGCAAAAAAAAAGCAGCTTGCTGCGCCAAAAAGCAACTTGTTGCGCCAAAAAGCAACTTGTTGCGCCTCCAAAAGCAGCTTGCTGCGCCCCAAAGACCAAAAGCGACCGCAGGGAGCGCCCCAAAGACCAAAAAAAAAGCCCCA
>JANTGI010000101.1 GCA_024762995.1 Saprospiraceae bacterium
TTGAACCAGAATACTCCGACTACCGTTCAAATCACTTTTGGTGCTAGTACCACCGGTAACATATGTGTGACCGCATATAATGGATGTGATGCTGCTGATAATCCTAGTTGTCTGCCCGTAACGGTTGCACCCATTCCGGATACGCAATTGCCGCCGGATACGATTTGTTATGGAGAGACCTATACGGGTATTGACGGAGTATCTTACACGAACAATAATTTACAGACGTATGCCACGACCTTTCCTATTCAAACCTATTTTGGTGGTGGGAGTTCCGGTATTTGTGATAGTCTGGTCAAGATTGATATGATTTACCTACCTAGTATGGTGACCAATGCCCCCACTATATACGCCTGTGAAGGGGACACGGTATTTGTCGGTTCAACCATGGTTTTAAGTGATCAACAAATAACGGCAACGGCTACTTCTCAAAATGGCTGTGATAGTGTGGTAAATGTTTATGTTGATTTTATTGAAAATAACGCTTCCGCAAATGGTCCTTTAACCATAAACTGTACGAATAATGCGCAGTTGGTAGGTTCCGGGACAACAGCAACAGGTACCTATGCTTGGTATGACCCGAGTGATAATGAGATAAGTACAAGTTTGACGGCTACTGCGAATATGGGTGGACAGCATTATTTTGTGGTAACTAATACGAGTAATGGGTTTACTTGTACAGATACGGCATTTGTTGATGTAACGGCAGATTTGAGTCCACCACAAAATGTGACGGCATCTGCAGCCGGCGCAATAGGATGTGGTGCCAATTCGAGCACACAACTATCAGGAAGCTCTACCACACCTAATGCTATCTTTAATTGGCTAGACCCTAGTGGCAATTCGATTAGTAGCACGGCAACGGCAACTGCGACCCAAACCGGAACTTTTCAATTTATTGCTACTCATCCGGGAAGTGGTTGTAAGGACACGGTAGATGTGCAGGTAATAGCAGATGCTTCTATCCCGGATATTACGGCTTTAGGAGGGATTATTGATTGTACTACTCCTAATGCCACCATCTCGGCATCGTCAACTACGTCGGGGCTTGATTATAGTTGGAGTGGCCCAAGTGGTTACACTTCCACAAACGCATCCAATACTGTAACTTCAACCGGCAGTTATACCGTTGTGATTACAGATCCTAGTAACGGATGTACCAATTCTACTTCCGTAATGGTCGCAGATAGTACAACTCCACCATCTATTACGACTACGGGTAACATTGTGGGTTGTAATTCGGGAGGGGTAAGCATTACGGCGGTCTCTAATACAGGAACCACTTATAGTTGGGGTGGACCCGGTAGTTATGCTTCGAGTCTTCAGAACCCTAATAATATCACCGTCCCAGGTAATTATACCGTGACTGTTACGAACCCCAATGGTTGTACGAATACTTCGACAGCAGTAGTTGCTTCGGACACGATTTCTCCTACGTTGGCTCCGACAGGAGGAACAGTATCTTGTAATAATCCCACGGTGACCCTATCTGCCAATAGCAATCCGAGTACGGGTGTTTCTTATTCGTGGAGTGGGCCAAGTGGGCCACAGGCCACACCAATTTTCACATCAGGCCTTCCCGGAATATATGCGGTGACGGTGACCAATACTTTAAATGGCTGTACCGGTACGGGCTCTGTTACGGTCCCGGCGGATACGGTTTCTCCGACTTTAAATTTGGTGGCTGATGCGCCATTGATTGATTGTAATAATCCGGATGTCATTTTGTCGGCAACGACGAATGGAATATCTTATTTTTGGTCAGGAAACGGAATAAGCGGTAATACTCCTTCCGTTACGGTGACCCAAGGTGGGACGTATATGGTAGAAGTGGAGGGAGCTAACGGGTGTCAGAATAGTCAATCGATTCCCATTCAAGAAAATACCACTACGCCTGATGTTTCTGCGGCAGATGTAGATATAACTTGTACCAATCTAACCCCAACCATCAACGCGACATCATCGGTTTCTCCGGCGACTTATTCTTGGTCAGGGCCTAATGGCTTTACAGCCAATACTGCATCTGCCACCATCACGGATGATGGACAGTATTTTGTGACGATTACAGATGGTACCAATGGATGTACCAATACAACCAGTTTAATGGCTAATAATTTGGTATTACAGCCAAGTATTACGACAACGAACGATAGTCTAGGATGCGGAGCAAGTGCAACAGCACAATTGACCGCAACATCTGTCACCGGGGCGAATTACAGTTGGACAGGCCCCAACAGTTATGTGGGTACGGGCAGTTCCATATTAGTCAATGCTACCGGCGTTTATACCGTGGAAGTTACGGCTCCAAATGGATGTACCAATACGGCCACTGCCGAAGTATTTCCAAATGTGGATTTACCGCAATTGTCCACGAATAGTGGATTGTTGGACTGTTCCTTCACACCCGTTAGTTTGTCGGCAACATCGACCACGACCGGCGTGAGTTTTGAGTGGATAGATGGAAATAGTTCCACCACTCCGGGCCCGAGCATCACGGTTTCGACTTTTGATCCTTATACAGTTGTAGCCACCGCACCCAATGGATGTACGACATCCGCTATTATTTCGGCTGTTGCGGATACGATAGCACCCACCTTGAGTGGCTTAACATCAAGCAATGATTTGGATTGTAATGTGACTTCTTCCACTTTGTCGGTAACGAGCAATGGTATTTCTTATAGTTGGACCGGCCCCAATGGTTTTACTAGTAATGTGTCATCTCCTTCTGTCCCTGATGGGGGCGTTTATACTGTCGTCGTAACGGGACAAAATTCGTGTACTTCTACTGATAATATTACAGTGGCTCAAGATACGATAACTCCCGATGTGGCCGTTGGTGATACCTCGCTTAATTGTCTGAACACAACAGCCACTTTGACGGCAACTTCCGGTGCAACCATTACAAATTACTCATGGACCGGGCCGAATGGGTTTTCCGGAAACACAGCCATGGTCACCGTAAGTGATGAGGGAAATTATGCCGTTGAAGTGACGGCCGCTAATGGATGTAAAAATACCGCAACAGGAAATGTATCGGGAGATTTTGTTGAGCCTAATGTTTCCGCCGTTGGTGGTACCCTGACTTGTACGAATACATCCGTAGATTTGATGGGTAATTCTATGACATCGGGAGCGACCGGAGTATGGACGAGTGGTACATCTAATTTGGCCAATGATTTTCCTTTTTCGGCAACGAGTATTGGAGATTACACCTTGACCGTGACGGCTCTGAATGGCTGTACCCATGATACCACCGTGACCGTCGGTGAGAATATCTTGCCACCGAATGCTGATGCTGTGTCCCTAGAGCCTTTAACTTGTACAAAAACAACAGTGAGTATTGAAGGGCAGTCTAACACACCGAATGTAAGTTATGCTTGGACAGGTCCGAATGGTTTTACCTCCGGTAACCAAAATCCAATGGTTACGGACCCGGGGCTTTATACACTAACCACAACAGATCCAATAAACGGATGTTCAAATACGGATACGGTGACGGTATTTTTGAATGCCAATTTACCTGAATTAACGGCGGCGGCTAGCGGGAATTTAGATTGTAATACCACTAGTGTGTTGTTGACGAGTACGTCATCAACATCCGGTGTTTCTTATGCTTGGACGGGGCCCGGTATTGGTGCGAATCCAACGGATCAAGATCAAGATATTTCTATTCCGGGTACTTATACGATAGAAGTAACGGCACCCAATGGATGTACGAAAGATACGACCTTTGTGGTTTCCCAAGATACGGTGTCTCCCCAAAACGTAACCGCTACCGGTGGAACCATTCTATGCGGCACAAGTGATATTCAACTTAGCGGAAGCACGACGACTTCCGGAGTTAGTTATACTTGGGTCGGCCCCGGCAATGTCACTTATCCCGGACAAAATCCGACGGTCGATGAAGTAGGTATATATACGCTCACGGTTGAAAACTTGACCAATGGTTGTACGGCAACAGATACTGCACTTGTAGCGGAAGATATCAATGCACCCAACGCTGATGTGAGTGTCACAGGCACTATAACTTGCGTAAATTCTACAATTAGTATCCTTGGGAGCTCGACCACTCCGAATGTTCAATATTCTTGGGCCACACCAAGTGGCGCAAGCCTTGCAGGAGCGGGGCCGCATACGGTTTCTGAAATGGGAAGCTATAAATTAGTCGTCTCTGCGCCTAACGGTTGTTCTACCGTAAAAAACATTGCTTCTCCAATAGATACCATCTCCCCCGGGGCGAGTACATCTCCTATCACTTTGACCTGTTTGAATCCGAATGGTACTCTAACGGGCAGTACGAATACAAGCCATGCGGTAAATTATTCTTGGTCAGGCCCCAATGGATATTCAAGTAGCACGTCTATTGCCAATAATATCGTGGATGATGGGACCTATTTCTTAACAGTTACGGATGATGCCAATGGTTGTACGAGTGAGACCAATGTGGCTGTGCTGTCCAATCAGGTTAATCCGGATATTTTTGCTAATGATGGGGTGATTAATTGTCAGACACCATCCATTCAAATTTTTGCGGGTAGTTCGACGAATGGAGTCACTTTTAGTTGGACGGGGCCGGGTGGTTTTACTTCAACAGATACCATGCCTTCCGTAAATGTAGGCGGGCAATATACTTTGACGGTTTTAGACCCTATATCAGGTTGTTCTTCGGTGGCGGTTGCCCAAATAGATGAAGATAAGGCACCGCCGGTTGTTTCTATTGATACAGTACCCTTATTAATTACATGTGCGGTACCGAATGTAACTTTATTGGGAAGTTCTACCACGGCGGGCGCATCTTTCTCTTGGACGGGGCCGAATGGCTTTATGTCCACGCTTACTACGCCTACGGTGACTGATCCGGGTCTTTATCAATTGACTGTAAAGGGCCCGAACGGGTGTACGGCAACGGATTCCAAAAATGTGGATAAAGACAGTGACTTTCCTATTTTGGCAACTCAGGTGGACGATACATTGACTTGTGCTGTAAATGCTGTTGATATTCACGTCAGCGAGACTACCGGCAAAACGATGACCTATTCTTGGTCGGGCCCGGGGGGATTCTCTAGCACCGATGCAGATGCGACGGTTTCTGAACCGGGTACTTATACCGTTGAAGGCACGGCTTCTAATGGGTGTAAGGTAACAAGTCAAGCGATGGTTTCGCTCAATGATACGAAGCCTTTGGCGGTGGCCGGCGGCGCTTTTGAAATTGATTGTACCGTATTGGATGGTACCCTAAATGCGACCGGTTCTGCGACCGGTAACCACATCTCTTATCAATGGAGCACACCGACCGGACACATTGTCAGTGGGGGAGATACAGCTAATCCTTTAGTGGATGGTCCTGGAACTTATGAGTTAGTCGTCACAGATGCCCGGAATGGGTGTACAAATTCAGCCACAGTCATCGTGACTGCTGATCCGGCCATTCCTAATGACTTAAAGTTGAATATTCGTCAGATTTCTTGTTATGGGGAAAATGATGGTGTAGCGGTTGTTGAGGAAGTAATTGGTGGTACTCCGCCGTTCCAATTCTCCTTTAATGGTGGGGCATTTGACAGCAAGCTTAATTTTACAGAGTTGGGTCCCGGTGATTATCCGATTTCTGTTGTGGATGCCAACGGGTGTAAATTAAATACCGGAATATCAATTGTTGAACCTGAATTGTTTACGATAGATTTAGGGCCAGACCGAGTCGTGACTTATGGTGATGAAGTACAAGTGAATGCTTTGGTGAATGACACCAAACGAGTAGCGGTAGTCGGTTGGAATACCTTCTTGGATTCTACCTGTCTCTTGGTGAACCCGATGAAGTGTTATGAGCAGAGATTTGTCGCTTTATCGACCACGACTTTTGAAGTGGCTGCCACGGACACTAGTGGTTGTGATGCCAGTGATCGTATGATGCTTTTTGTAGAGAAACCAAAAAATGTTTATTTCCCAAATATATTTTCTCCTAATGGCGACTCTTACAATAGCGGATACTATATTTCTACCGGTAAAGGGGTTGCACTTATCAAGTCTTTTGTGATTATGGACAGATGGGGCAATATGGTTACGAAAGTGAATGATATTCAACCGGGACAAAATATTTTAGTTTGGGATGGTAACTTCAATGGTGCCCCGGTCAACCCGGGTGTCTTTATCTATCAATCGGAAGTTTTATTTTTGAATGGAGAGAAAGAGACTTATGTCGGTGATATTACCGTTATTAGATAGCTAAATTTTCGATACTTCGCTACTTCGGTGTAACGGCGGCAACAATACAACAGTATGACTCATTTTTGGCTTTGTGGTATTGGTGAAAGGTGCAAGATTAAGGGTTAAAGGGTAATAAATTTTGGCTTCTGTCTATTTTCTTAATATTAGGACTGTGTATGTTAGAAGGTAGTTTTCTTAGGCATGGGGATTCTCTGACCGTCAAAAGTTGAGTTATAGTACCCCGACTCAAGATTTGTGATTTTTCAAACTGTTAATAAATTGGATTAAGTTTCCCGCTTTTTCACAAATCAAAAATTGGAGAACTATAGATATGGAAGCGAACCGAATACAAACGCAGTTACTCTATCCGGAGTAACTGCGTTTTTTTTGGGCAACCTTTGAATGAACCTAAAGGAAAAGCATGGAAATATTTGGGTGGGGCAGCTTTTTTTGTTAAATTTGAGTCTTTTAACTAATATCAGAGTTCGGCGAGACCTTTGGATTCAAAAAATAGAATCAAAAATTGGATAGAGCAACACATTTTTATGCTATTGATAGGAATATTCTACTAAAGGGATTGGTACTCGTCTTTATGATGTTCTTTTTTTTTCCCGCAGGGGCCACACACATCGTCGGCGGAGAAATCGGATATCGGTGCTTGGGAGACGAGCAATACGAAATCACCTTAACCGTGTATCGAGATTGTTATTATGGGATCCCTTTGTTTGACGATCCTAGTTCAATAGGCTTTTTTACGGATACGTCCACCGTCGCCCTTTATGAATTACTGATACCGGCCACCTTTTCTGATACCTTGGATTATACATTGAGCGACCCATGCTTGAGTGTGCCGCCGGATGTATGTGTGGAAGTCATGCAATATGTGGACACGATTAGTCTGCCATATCGTCCGGGAGGCTATACCATTGTTTATCAACGTTGTTGCAGAAACGAAACTTTGCTAAATATTCAAAACCCATTGGAAACGGGTGCTAGCTTTGTTGTGAAAATGACCGGAGCTTCCATGCAAGTATGCAATTCCAGCCCGGTTTTTAATAATTGGCCGCCCCTGGCACTTTGTGTGGACAAGCCTTTGGACTTTGATCACTCTGCGACGGATATGGATGGGGATTCTATAGTTTATTCTTTGTGTGCACCGTATATCGGGGGGCAGCATTCTTTGTATGGTAATCCCATGCCGCAGCCGCCGGAATTGCCCATTACCACGTCCGTCGTGTGGGCCGGTGGATATGGTGTGGCTAATATGCTGGGAGGAGTCCCCTTAACGATTGATGCGCATACCGGCCAATTGACGGCGGTGCCCAATACCATCGGTCAGTTTGTGGTGGGTGTATGTATGAAGGAATATCGAGATGGTATTTTATTGTCGGAGACGAAGCGAGATTTTCAATTTAATGTAAGCGATTGTGGAGAGATTGTTTCTTCCTTTTTTGTGCCGGAAATAATATGTGATCAGTTGGATGTTTATTTTGACAATTTAAGTCAAAATGCCGCCGATTATCATTGGGATTTTGGGGTTGATGGCGTGGATGGCGATACGTCAAATTTACAAAGTCCCTTTTTTACCTATCAAGATACGGGTCAATATGATGTCACATTGATTGCGGTGAGAAATGAGACTTGTGTCGATACTTTCGTAAAATCATTGAGCTTGGAGGAATCTACCTTTGATATTGGAGTAGATTGGAATTTGCTGCAATGTGATGATTCCATTAAGGTACAGGTACTGGATCAGACCTATGATTCTGTGTTTCAAATCGTGAATTGGCATTGGCAATTTTCTAACGATTGGGCTTCTGTTACTTCGGATAGTATGAATCCGTTTTTTGTACTCCCTTCCGGGAAAAATACCCGGTTATATGGTCTTGTCGAGTCATCCAATGGTTGTCAGAAAGAAATAGTAATTCCTTTTCCTTATCAGGCTATTGACCCTTTGAGCAATCTTCATTTTCAGGCTTGCAAAGGGGATGATGTTGCCTTGAATCCTGACGGAAATGATTCCTTGATTTATAGTTGGATGCCGGAGGACGCCTTGGATGATGCCCATTCCTTTAATCCGGTGATTTTTGATATTCAACAGGACATTGACCTTGTATCCCACATAATTAGTGCAGATTCAGCCTGTTCGAGAGATTTTTCCGTCCAAGTTCAAGTCCAAGATATTTCTGTTTTGGCGCAAGCAAATCCGGACACCATCTTTGCCGGGGAATCCAGTCAACTGACCGCTAATGCATCGGGCGGGATGAATTACATGTGGAGTCCTGCGGAGAGTTTGAACTCAACGGTGATTCCTAATCCACTGGCAAGTCCGACAGAAACTACTGATTATCAAGTCGTTGTGACGAATGGGGTAGGGTGTCGTGATTCGGTAACGCTAAGAGTTGTCGTTTTAAATCCGGAATGTGCCTTGCCCAATGTATTTGTTCCAAGTGGTTTTACTCCGAATCGTGACGGACAAAATGACGTTTTTAAGGTGTATGGCTTTATAATTGAGACCATGCACTTGATGGTGTTTAATCGATGGGGAGAAAAGGTATTTGAGACGACGAACCCATCGGATGGATGGGACGGGACTTTTAAAGGGGAGGAGTTGCCACCCGATGTTTATGGTTATTGGGTGAAGGTCAAATGCATTAATGGAGAAGAATATATACGCCAAGGAAATGTCACTTTAATCCGATGAAAGGCTCGATTTTCGAATCAATTCCGGCGCATGATGCGGTTTGATCCGTGCATCAATGATCAATGGCCCTTGGCATCCCCAGTGCTTGTCTTTCGTAAAGGAATCCACTCCATGAATGTCTTGAGCCGGATCCGCTCTTGTAAAGGTTACCCAAAGAAAATTGGCTAAGTTTTTAGCTGTAAAATCACTTTTGTCGGCAACGACGATTAATGGATGAGTATCGACCAACTTCGGGGAGATGGCCAAGGATAAATTTAACATATCTTTTTTCCCTTGATGATGGTCTTGATACTTGGGTCCCGTGATAATTACGACACCCGGCATGGCTACTTGGGGATGGCTAAAACCTTCCGGTAAAGACAGGGAAGGTAGATGAGCACTCAGTTGGCGTTTGGGTTTTCCGGCGCAAGCCATGATGACTTTTGAGCCCATATTCCACCCACTTCCGGAATAATCTAAGGTGTCGATGGTGGTATTGGTCAAAAAATGTAAATCTCTTTTCCAGTCAATCCGCTCCAATAAATGCCTCAAAAAACCATTCACATCGTGTGCGGATAGTTGTGGATGATGAGTGCCATCTGCGATGAGCAAGAATTTTGCTAACGATGTTTGTCCTTTGCCTAGCAGGTGCTGGGCTTGCGTCAAAATCTCTTCCGGTCGTTCGGCCTGATAAGTTCGCCCAATCCGCTCAAATGGCATATATCGTTCTGACCCAATCGCCAACAACAAGGGATGCACGCCTGCTTCATCCACGGCATGAACTTCCCGAATCCCGGGAAATTCCGACCCCAAAATATCTCCTGCCAACAAATGAATCAAATGCCCAAAATAGCTGTCTTCCTGCGGCGGTCGCCCCACTACCGTAAAATGCCAAATGGCATCCTTGCGGTGATAGACATCTTCGACCTGCATGACCGGAAAATCATGCGCCAAACTATAATAACCAATATGATCGCCAAACGGACCTTCTTTTTTGAGCTTATTCTTTTGGATATATCCGGTAATGACAAAGTCGGCATCAGACGAAAGCAAAAATCCTTTGTGCCAATAATACCGAAATCGACGATTGTTGAGCATTCCTGCAAAGGTCATTTCTGAAAGACCTTCCGGCAAAGGCATGATGGCGGCAAAAGTATGAGCGGGTGGGCCCCCGACAAAAATACTGACTTTAAAGGCTTCTTGGGATTCGTTGTACATCGCATGATGCACCCCGATGCCCCGGTGTAATTGATAGTGGAGACCAATTTCTTGATTGGGAATATAATCATTTCCACTCATTTGGATACGATACATACCGATATTGGCGTGCATCGGGTTGGTGCTTCCGGGAGGCAAAGTCATTACTTGGGGCAGGGTGATAAAAGCGCCACCATCATCCGGCCAGCTGATAATTTGCGGAAGCCGATCGATAGAGGTTCGGCCATGAAGGATAGGTGGTTTGAAAAAAGATTTTTTAGGTAAGGCATTTAGGGCGGTAAAGGGCACTTTTCTGAATCTAAGCGGATGTTTGAGTACCATCATCGGGTTGCCTTTCACGGCCATTATCTCCTTCATTCTTGGGATTTCCTTGCGGAAAATATACTCTGTTCTTTCTTTGGTTCCATAAATATTTGATGCAGCGGGAAAAGGGCTTCCTTTGACGTTTTCAAAGAGGAGCGCCGGGCCCTTGCGGGCAAAAGTTTCCAAATGAATATCAGCCATCTCTAAGTTGGGATCAACTTGTCGGGAAATTCTTTTTAATTGGCCTGATTTTTCTAAATCATGGAGGCAATCTGCAAGGCTTTTGTAGGCCATTTTTTTGTTGGTTTGGCGGTGAAAATAGGAATGGAAATAAGACAGCCCTTGTTTCTATTCTCTAACGATGGGTTTTTTGCCCCGTCTTTGTTCTTCGTGTTTTTTGGTGAAGTCTTGGATAAGTTGGTTCGTTTCATCAGCAGATAATGGCGTATTCTCGGCATAAAAGCCGGCTTTTTCACGTTGTCGCAAAGCTTCATACAGGGTGATGGCGCAAGAGACGGAGATGTTAAGACTTTGAACGAAGCCATATTGAGGGATTAAAAAATTACCATCACAAAGTGCCAGTGTTTTTTCGGTGATGCCGTCTCTTTCATTGCCAAAAACCAAGGCCACAGATTCCGTAAGGTCTAAATCATAAAGAGAAACAGAATCGGAAGCCATGTGCGTAGAATATATTTTGTCATATTTTTGCCGTAAGGCCGCAAAACACTTTTCTCTGTCTCTGAAAAGGTGGACATCCAACCATTTGCGCACCCCCGATGAAGTTCTTTTGCCCAAAACAATGTTTTTTAAAGGAATATCTTCGGTGTTAAGGAGATAGACGGTTTGGATGCCGACGCTATCACAGGTGCGCATGACTGCACCAATATTGTGTGAATCATGCACATTCTCGAGCACGACGGTTAAATTTGGTTGCCGATATTTGGCGACTCTGTGAATGGTTTCTTTGCGCTTTTCCTTCATTCTTGCTGTTTTGGTTACGTTTTACTACAAAATACAAACTGAAATACCGTTTTTATGGCAGATTGTGTTTTAGTGTTGATAAGTGCAAAAGTACAAAAAAACACAATGCTACATGATGGTTTTTTGGCAGTGCGTACAACAGATTGCACAAAAAAAATTTCCGGAACGGGCTAGAAAAGCAATATGTTTGTTAAACACATTTTTGGGCAGGCAAAGCAGTAGGTGCGAAGATAACAATTTTTCGCCTGGAAAGGATTTAATGGTATCGCTCATTTTTAACTTTGTGGATTTGGTGAGCGGTAAATGGTTAAGCTTGGCTGCTACAGGTAGGGGGCAAAGGTTTTTGTTAGACAGTTTTTTCAGAAATTGATGCGCATGGTAGGATAAAATAGAACAATATGCCTACATTTGCTTAAGTAAGTAAACAGATTGCAGGAGCATTATTGCTCATTTTGTCAAGTACTTCTTCAAAATGTCCGCTTACTTGTTTGACTATCGCTTAGCATATTATGAGAGAGAATAGAATTTACTGGGTGCTTGTTGCCTTGGTGATATGGATATTTGGTGCAACTTATTGGATTGTGACCAACTTTTGCCCTTGTTCACCGGAAAACGGTAACAACCACCTGTCAAAAACGTATGAATTACCGGATAAATCGGAAGGGGATTGGTTAATGCTTGAGTACTCTAAATTGGATTTTCCCCCTGATAATGATTCTGAAAATTAGATTAAAGCATGGGTTTGTCAAATATTTTGGTAGTTGTCGTTTTATTACTTGGAGCGGCTATTTTGGGATTTATTTCCGCTTGGCTTATTCGGCAAAGTCGGATTGACCAATTAATGGAATTGATGACAAAAATGAATAAGGAGAATGTTGAAAAAGACTCTATAGTTGACCAGTATCATGTGGATCGGGATATATTGAAGGAAGAAGTTGAAAAATATAAGCAATCGTATAATACACAAGTCATGAAGACACAACGGCTTCATGAAAATATTAGGCAAAATCAATTGGATTTGGAGCGGGCCCAAGAGCGCATGAAAGAGCTCCAAGAGATGTACTTGCAGTCAGAAGAGAAAATAAATGTATTAAAACAAGAACTTTTGTCCCGTCCTAAATCGGTGAGACGAGTGGTGAGTCAAGAAACGACACGCATTGCCGATTCTATCAAAAAAGGAGGTCTTTCCCTATTGGACAAGAAAAAATCTTAGTAGAGAGCCGGATATTTATAAAATAGTCAACAAATCTTCCGGTGGTCTTCCCAAAGCAGCTTTATTATCGTTGATAAGGATGGGGCGTTCGATAAGTTTTGGGTATTTGACCATGGCTTGAATCCACTCTTTATCTGAGAGCTCTTTACCCTTAAAATTTTCTTTAAAGATTTTTTCTGTTTTTCGGACGAGCTGAATAGGCTTAATCCCAAGTTTTTTAATGATTTGGGTAAGTTCCTTTTCTGTGGGAGTGTTTTTTAGGTATAGGATAACATCCGGGTCAATACCCTTGTTTTTAAGGAGTTCAAGGCCTTGGCGGCTTTTGCTGCATCTGGGGTTGTGGTAGTATTTCATGGTAAAGCGAAGTTGCAAGTTATGTAAAATCTATTTCAAGAAGTCCTATTTTGCCGAAAGGGCTTGAACCAAAGGCAGTCTAGCAAATTGGACAAAAAATAGATATCAGCTATCAAAACAGGCTTAATCAGGATAAAGTTGACCAAAAAGCCACGGTTTTAAGCATTTTTTGGCAAAAAACTTATAAATCAATGCTTGTTACAATCGAAAAGGGCTTACTATAAAGTAAGCCCTAATTTCTTGATGGAAGATTCCAACTGTTCGTTAGTTGGATTTTACCCAAATATGATCTTCCGCTAAAATTTGTTGTTTCCAAGAAGTACTGGATCCATTAAGCTTGGCAATGAATTGCTCACTGGCAAGATCGCATTCTTTACTACTCTGAGAAGAAATCGCAAAGGCAATGTTGACATCATTAGGTGCCACATTTCCTAGTCTAAAGTGAATCGCAATATGACTTACGTCAAATTCATCCGAAATAGACAGCGCAATAGCATCTAATTCCATTTGAGCCATGGTTGCTTGGGCATCAAGGGCTTTAGAATCAGAGATATTGGTGCTTTTTTTGGACAAACCTTTGTAAGAACAAAACGCTAGGTTGTCAGCGGCAACAAAAGAGATTACATCATCTAGATTGATTGGCTTGGGGGTCAATTTAATCTGAGAATGAGTCTGTGTCATGTTAATTAGTAGATTTATGGACGTTAAGTGTTAGAACAATAGTCTAACGGGCATAGAATGTGAAATGTTTTTAATTTGGGGAAATATGTACTTTTATTTACTAGATAGTGCCCGGAGCGGGACTTGAACCCGCACGACCGTGAAGTCACAGGATTTTAAGTCCTGCGTGTCTACCAATTCCACCATCCGGGCCTTTCTTTTAAGGCAGGAAAACCATTAAAAACGGTTTTTCAGAGATACCTGCTTAGATTCATTTATTGAATAAAATGTGATCTAAAAGGTCATTAAGACCAAAAAAAACCTTCTCGAAAGAAGGCATTTGAGCGAATGACGAGACTCGAACCCGCGACCCCGACCTTGGCAAGGTCGTGCTCTACCAACTGAGCTACATTCGCA
>JANTGI010000102.1 GCA_024762995.1 Saprospiraceae bacterium
TCCTAATTCAAAATGCCAAGACCTCCTACGCCGAGATTGCTTCCCAATTATTTGTTTCCAGTGGTACGATTCATGTACGCGTCAAAAAGATGGAAAAAATGGGAGTAATTACCGGTTCCAAGTTAAATGTCAACTATGAAAAACTTGGTTTTGATGTTTATGTTTTTCTTGGGATATATTTGGAGAAAAGCTCTTATTACGATTCGGTAATTAGTCAGCTGAAGAATATACCGGAAATAATCTCTGCACACTATACTACCGGTGCATATTCCATTTTTGCCCAAATTATATGCCGCGATACTTCGCATTTACGACAAGTCTTGCATGATGGCATTCAGTTGATTGATGGTATTCAACGGACCGAGACCTTTATTTCTTTGGAGCAAAGCATCAACCGCTCAGGTGTAGTTTGAGTCAAATCGTTGAGGCTTCCTTGGTTTAAGGCATAATTAGCTACCATGAGTAGGCGTTTGCCTCTGTCGGATGGGCGATAGTTGGTGGAGAAACCATCATTTCTGACTCTAAAAGCACTTATTTTTGTCAAGTCTTAACTATACGGGTACCTACAATAGTTACTTTATTGTTCACCAAATCAAAAAACAATGGTCAAAGATTTAAGTCAAAAAGAGTTTGAAGAGAAGGTATTAAAATCCGATAAGCCCGTTGTCGTGGAATTTTGGGGCTTACGATGTAGCTTTTGCGAAAAATTAGACCCAATCTTTAAGGAAGCCGCCGAGAAGGCCGGTGACGATGCTTATTTTTATCAGATGCTGGTAAATGAAAATATGGAACTAGCCAGAAAACTAAGGATTATGGGTGTGCCCATGATTTTTTTCTTTCAACATGGCATCTTAGTCGCCAAAATGCAAGGACTGCAGTCCGGTGTAAAAATCCTAAAGCAATTGGATAAAATCAAAGATTATAGCCCGGAAGAAGCGGAAAAAAAACGATATAAACCCTTCTTAAAACGTATCTTTGGCAAATAGATAGGCAATTGTGGATCAGAGTCAGTGATAAGTGGCTGTAAGCTCTGTCAACTTTAAGTATCCCACTTCAATCCATTCAAAAAATCCCGGATTTTCAATCTTTTGCGTCCTTGAATCTGCACATCAAGCAAGCGGACATAGCCGTCTTTAGTCGCTATTTTGAAGAACGTTTTTTTATCTGAGACGACTGTGCCGGGGGGCTCATGGTCTTTGGTGATTTCTTTTTCCGTAAGGAATATCTTCAATTTTTTATCTTGAAATGTCGTCCAAGCTGTCGGGTAAGGACTAAGCCCACGAATATAATTGTGGACATTTTCCGTAAGGTTATCGAAGTTAATCTGACTGGTCTTATGATAGATTTTGGGGGCATGAGTGGGTTGTCCGGCTTGCGGTTTGGCTTGGACGGTGCCCGCTTCGATGGCTTTGACGGTTTGGAGTACCAGTTGCGCACCGATGGGCATGAGTTTATCGTGTAACTCTCCGGCGGTCATATTTTCATCTATGAGTACTTTGGCCTGAAAGTACATATCCCCCGTATCAATCACCTGCTTGAGTCGAAAGGTGGTCACCCCGCTTTCTTTTTCTCCGTTGATGATGGCCCAATTGATGGGAGCGGCTCCACGGTATTTGGGGAGTAGAGAGCCATGCAAATTGAGCGTCCCCAATGGGGGCATATTCCACACCACTTCCGGCAGCATTCGGAAAGCAACGACGACTTGAAGATCGGCCTTTAGCTTGCGCAAATCCGCGATAAAATCAGGGTCTTTTAAGTTTTTGGGTTGAAAAATGGGAATTTGGTGAGCTTGCGCAAATTTCTTAACGGCAGACTCCAAGAGTTTTTTGCCATGACGTCCCCCCATTTTGTCGGTAGCCGTGATGACACCCACGATGTCATATCCATTTTGATATAAAATTTCTAGTGAAGGAACAGCAAATTCCGGTGTCCCCATGAAGATGATGCGCATATTTGTCGTTGTTTATGTGGTAAAAATTGGTTAACATTGCGTTTACGTAAGGTATTTTGCTTGCCTATTCTGTAAAATGGCTTACATTTGCAAGCACAAATATAGGAGTAACTACTTAGGTTGAATCATTTTTGCCGGAAAATCTCTTTTTTAGGATACAATATCGGTTTTCTAATTCTTGTGGGAGAAATTTTGTGGCAAAAACCTGCGGATACCTAGACAGTTACAAAAATGAAACTTACTATGCTACGGTTCTCTATTATACTTTTTGGGCTATTGATGTCTTTTGCCCACGTGTTTGCTCAAGGAAAAGTGATTATTGAAGGTTATGTCTATGAAGAAAATGACCGGGGGTTTATCCACGGAGCAGAAGTCAAGCTCTTTACCAATCAGATGATTTTTGTGGAGGAGACCACCACCGATGAATTTGGACATTTTATCTTTGAAACAACCGATAATAGGCAGTATGTCGTTCGAGCAAACAAAAAACTCTATTTTCAAAAAGAGCAAAAGGTCAATCCGGCAGAGAAAAATGACGCCAATAAGGTTTTCTTGAAAATGGAAATGGAAAGAGAACCGGGCTATATCTTTGATGTGACCTTAGCCGAACCACGTCCCGCACCGGATGCCCCCACCAATTCTGTAGAAGGAGCGACCATCGAAATCTACAACAACACCACCAAAAAGATGGAGTGGGTTTCCGAAAATCATCCTTCTCCCTATTTTAAGTTTACCTTCCAGCAGGGTAATCATTACACGATTATGATTTCCAAGGAGGGTTACATTACCAAGCAAATTGAAGCTTATGTCAATGTGCATGGTTGTATTGTCTGTATTGAAGGTGTGGATAATGTGAAGCCGGGGGTCGTTGATAATTTGACGGAAGGTCATCAGAAAGGAACTTTATTGGCTAATATTGAATTGCGACCTATTAAAATCGGGGAAAAAATTCCTATTGATAATTTGTATTATGACTCCGGTCAGTTTTCTGTCAAGAAAAGAATGCACAAAACGCTGGATGAATTGATTGTCTTGATGGAGAATAATCCATCTCTTATCGTCGAATTAAGGTCGCATACGGATTGCAAAGGCGATGCTAAATTTAATCAGGCGCTTTCGCTAAAAAGAGCCAATGCCGCAGTGAATTATATTTTGGAACACAGCGATTTGGATAAATTCCGTATCAAAGCCATCGGTAAAGGAGAATCCAGCCCCATAAAAAAATGTAAGGATTGTTCTACTTGCTCCGATAAAATCTTGGCGCAGAATCGACGTACTGAATTAGTCATTACGGGGCTCTTGGCTCAGAAAGAGAAAGAACGGTTGCCACTCACCAAAAAAATAGAACAAAAGCACATGGAAGAGTTGCTGGAAGAAGTTTTGACCGGTGAGCAGATTCAAATTCCGGAAGGCGGCCAATTGCCGGATGAGCTAAAAAAACAAATCGAAAAGGATAACCAAAGTCAAACGGAAAATGCACCAACAAAAAAAATAGCCAAAGAAGCGCCCAAATCCACTCCAATAAAAGCTTCTGAGCCAACTCCGCCTACTGCTCAAGACACATTTGAATCAGATCCATTTCCGGATCAGTCGGCTTCTGTATCTAAACCCACACTTGAAGACCGGAGCCAAGCGATAAAAGAAAAGCCTTTGCCCCCAAAATCACAAGAAAGCAAGGCTCCTGCTGTTGAGTCCAAACCCTTGACCGTCGAGCAGAAGAATAAAGAACGGGAACGGGAAGCGGCAAGATTGCGTGCGGAGCAAGCTTTTAAAGATCAGCCGGCTTCTGTATCTAAACCCACTCTTGAAGACCGGAGCCAAACGATGAAAGAAAAGCCTTTGCCCCCAAAATTAAAAGAAAGCAAGGCTCCTGTTACTGAGTCCAAATCCTTGACCGTCGAGCAGAAGAATAAAGAACGGGAACGGGAAGCGGCAAGATTGCGTGCGGAGCAAGCCTTTAAAGACAAGCCTGCCGTCGTACAAGATCCGGGAATTAGTGATGTAAAGGTAAACTATGTGGATTTTGATAATGAGTCCGAAGCAAAAGTGGTACGGTCTAAAGTGAACCACCGAAAAATCGTTAAGGAAGTGAATCTCCGTGACATGGATATTTCCCGAAAGGTGGGCATCTTGGACAGTGCTTATACCGGATACAAAATAGAAGTGAAAAGAACTCGCTACGAATTGCCTTTTAGTGATGTCATCTTTTCGACGTATTCGGACATTGTGCTGTATCGGAATGTCAATGGTGATTATGTTTATTTAACCGGTGATTTTGCGACTAGGACAGTAGCCGATATCGGCTTGGATTACGTCCGTAAAGAGACACCAAAGGCTAAGTTGCATTTATTCCGCAAGGGAAAAATGGTGGATTGACGGGGGGGGCTTAAATGAAGTCTTCCTAGATTTTAGGCGGGCATTGTATGGCCATATTAGCAGTTTGGATAGTTGCAAATAAAAACAGCGGATAAGAACCTTCGTTCCATCCGCTGCCGTAAAATAAACCCCCCAAATTATTCTTAAAGCCACTAATAATGGCTGTTCTATTTTTCTTTGTGTTGCGTGATTAATGAAGCAAATAAAATGCCATAGAATGGGATTCTAGGTCTTGGATTATTTATTTCAATGATGTGATAAAACTTCCTTTTGCGTAAGTCACTGGTAAATAGTAGATAGGATTAAAAAAAAAATGTGACTCCGAGCCCCTTTGTTTTAGGACGAAAATCTTACGCTTTGAAATATTTATTTGCTTTTCTTGCTTTAATCTTTATTGTTTTGACGATTTCTTACCGCAAGGGGGCGTTGCCGCCAAATAAAGAGAGTCAGCCCGGAGCAGATTTTATCCATTTGACTGCGCCACCCAAGGAGGTGGCGAATCTGCTTCGGCAGTGGTGTTATGATTGTCATTCAACCCAAACGAAATATCCGTCGATGGCTCATTTTTATCCTTATAATCGGCCCTATGTGGTGTCGGTAAACCTAGGTCGGGAAAAACTGAATTTTTCCAACTGGGCATCCTATTCTTCCGAAATGCAAAAAGTATTATTGCTCATTGCCGTAGAGCAAATGGAGAATGGAGACATGCCATTGCTCGGTATTTTTCCGCAAGGAGACGACACACTTTCGCAAAATAGTAAGCATTTGTTGATACAATGGATGGCGCAGGAAGCGGAGGCAGGCATGTGAATGCAAGTAAACTCTAATCCAAAAGACTACTTCAACCTTTAAAATGCACATTTAGTCTAATTTTTTAGGATGCAAGGAGTATTTGCATTATCTTTCGGCTCGAATCATATTGTGGAGTACCACTTCATTAAAATAAAATGCCTTATGCCACCATTTGGATTAGTTCTGTTATTTTTAGTTTTGTTATTGATTGCTCAAGGTTTGTTCACCGTAAAGCAGCAGACGGTTGCCATTATTGAACGATTTGGCAAATTTGTTGACTTTCGTCGATCCGGATTACAGTTTAAAGTGCCCTTTATCGATAGAGTCGTCGCCAAAGTGAATCTTCGTGTCCAACAATTAGACGTACAAGTGGAAACAAAAACCAAGGACGATGTATTTGTTCATTTGAAAGTTTCTGTCCAATTTCGGGTTATTCCGGACAGTGTTTATGATGCTTACTACAAGTTGGACAATCCCTATGAGCAGATTAACTCTTATATATTTGATACCGTGCGTGCGGAGGTGCCTAAGATGCGTTTGGACGATGTCTTTGAGAGAAAAGATGATATTGCCCATGCGATTCAAGATGAGTTGGGGGAGGCTATGGGAGAGTACGGTTATCGAATCGTCAAAGCCCTTGTGACGGATATTGATCCGGCCGCCGAAGTAAAAACGGCTATGAACCGAATAAACGCCGCCGAGCGAATCAAAGTCGCAGCAGAATATGAAGGGGAAGCGGAACGGATACGTATCGTGGCGAAAGCCACTGCAGAGGCAGAAAGTAAACGACTTCAAGGACAAGGTATTGCCGATCAACGGCGTGAGATTGCGCGCGGTATTGAAGATTCCGTCGAAAGCTTAAACAAAGTGGGGATTAACTCGCAAGAAGCATCTGCGCTTATTGTGGTTACCCAGCATTATGATACCTTGCAATCTATAGGCGAGAATACCGGTAGTAATCTCATTTTGCTCCCTAATTCGCCAAACTCAGCGAATGATATGCTGACCACGATGTTGGCTTCTTTTACGGCTTCCGCCAAAATAGGAGAGTTGAGTAAGGCTAAGGGGCTTGAAAAGCCGAAGAAATAATAGGGGGGGATTTGATTGTTTAGTTGCCTGCAGGTTCAGTTTGCCTGCGGCGCCCGCCTTCAACGGGCAGGTTTAGTTGCAAACTAAAAACAGTCGTAGCGGTAATGAGTCAATCACATTTGCATTTCCCACTATTTGTCACGCACTTAAATGAACTAGAGAGTTTTAATCATCGTGGTTAATCGGCTCACGGCGGTTAAGTTGCCGGCTTCATCGGATATTTCAATATTCCATACATGGACTGAGCGTCCGATGCGCACCGGAGTGGCCTTGCCAAAAACAAAGCCTTGCCGAACGGAGCGCAGATGGTTGGCGTTGATTTCGAGTCCAACAGCGGTTTGTTTGTCGATATCCTGTAAGCAGAGCGTGGAGGCGACACTGCCTAGGGTTTCTGCCAGTACGACGCTGGCTCCGCCGTGTAAAATGCCAAATGGTTGAATAGTTCTGGCATCCACGGGCATTTTAGCCATAATATAATCATCGCCAATTTCTATAAATTCAATACCGATGTGACTGCCTAAAGTGTTTTCGCTGAGAGAATTTAGGAAATCAATAGAAGCTTGTTGTTTCCAAATTGCTTTTGTAGGGTTCATGATGGAAATTTATTCGGGAATGTCACAATTTTTATCAAAATTTAAGAAGCTTTCGGTTTCATTTCGAAGTTTTTGCTCCATTTCAGGCTGGAGCCGGACTAGTTTGTTGTTATTGGATTCGGTGGTATCTTCAATAATCCAAAGAATGTTGCCGTTCTCTTTTTTAGAAAGAAGGTAGTCAAAATAACCGTTGATGGATTTTACGGTAAGATTTACGGCCGGAATGAAAATAGCGGGAGATGATGGTTTTAGTTTAACCAATTCATCAAAAATACTATTGAGAATAGGGCAAAGCAAACGGGGAGAAAACTCCATAATCATGTCCAACGGAAATAGGTTGCCGGATTGGCTGATGATTTGTCCTTGTTCGCTGATTAAGATGGTGTGCATTTTTTTTTGGTTCAATGTCAGGTAGTTTGGGCGAGTAATTGGGAGCCGATGTTTAGAAACAATTCATTTACGTTTTCTCCTGTTTTAGCACTGGTCAAAATGTCCCAGGGTAAGGGTATATTTTGTTTTAGTTCTTGAATAAAGTCTTCATTGACTAAATCAATTTTGTTGCCAACTATGGAAATAATGCCGCTTGGCAGCATTTTTTTTAGGTGATCGATGTCTCTTTCTAACTCTTCATAAGTGGATTTTCGGGTGACATCAAAAACATATATGATGGCGGAAGTCCCTAAGAAATAAGAATTGGGTACTTTGTCTTGTTTGACTTCACCGGCAATATCCCAAATAATGAGTGATAGTTTTTTTCCGTCAATATCAATGACTTTTTTATCCACTTTGACACCGATGGTGGTGAGGTATTTTTGACTAAATTTGGAGTATAAGAATTGCTCAAACAAAGACGTTTTACCTACGCCAAAACTACCGGTTAGAATTACTTTTTTGGAAATCATAAGTTTTAGGGTAAAGGATTCGAAAGGAAAAAACTCTTTAACTTTATGGAAAGAGACGGTGAAAATTGACCGGTTTTAACGGTGTTTCTATTTAGATTTTTGCGGGCAAAAGTATTCATTTTTTCATGGATTTTGGCATTTTGAGCAGAGGAAATATTTCCGGTAACGGCCACCACGAAGTAGTAAGAATAGTAACTTTCCAGCAATAACTGGTAGTTGTCATAGGAAATGACTTCCAATTCTGCGCCATTTTTATCAAAAGCATCTTCTGCAAAGGATTTGATGGCGGTCATCATGCCGGCAATCAGGTCATCATGAAGGGTGGGGTCATCATTGGTCGAAGCAATAAGTAAGCCTGAATGCTTCTGAATGATAAAGACATTTTCAATGGAACTGTCTATCAAATCCCCCAAAATAATTTCATCGCTTTTTACTCCGGTAAAGAAGACCTTGGATTTGGTTTTAATTTTGTGCCAAATGCTAAATTTCATTTTTTGGTCAATACTTTCTCTAAGCAATTGAAATTGAAGAGAGATGTATTTTTTTATTAATTTACCCATGATTGGATAAATGGCTTCCAATAGTTCTTCTTTGGAGTTGGCGAGTTTTTCGGCGATGATTTTTTCGATAATGGCTTTGTATTCCTTCGGGAAAGCTTCTTTGAATAAAGAGAGCCTTTTTTCCAAAACCGGAGACATCTTATGCGAGAGCTTTTCCGGCTGATCCAAGATGTCTTGCAACCTTTGGAGTGCTTCACGGTCTTCGCGGAGTAAAGTCTCCTTTAACTCTTCAAATAATCGATTATCATCACTAATCGAGGTGTTAGTTTTTTGAAGGACATCTGCCATGAAATCGAATCTAAACTACTCTTTTTCTTTATTGAGCGACCATTCTTTGCCCAATTGAATGAGTATTTTCCCAAAGTTATTTTCCTTTTCTTTGGTTGCTTGGACCGTTTTGTGCTCAACTTGCTGAATGCTATCGAAAAAATTGGATTTTAGCTCGTCAAATCTTAGTTGATAATTTTCTTCCAATTCCCGGATTTTTTGGGCAAATTCAGTTTCTTGGCGGTCTAATCGGGCTTGTAATCGGAGCAGGGCAAATTCATATTTTTCTGCCTGAGCTTTGAGCTTGAGTTCCGTATCTTCTGCGTATTTTGCGAGGATGATTTTGCGAATTGTGTCCAACCCGGTTGTGGAGTCATCTGTCCACACTGTGGGTGGATTGTGTTCAGTTACTTGGCCATTTTGTTTCATAAGGTATCGTTTGATATGTTGATTGGTTAACAAAAGTAGTTCTTTTTTTTTTAATTTTCAGACACTTCTCAAAAAGTTGGGGAATACTCTGTCACATTTGGTTTGTGTAGAAATAAGGTTGTTTGTGTCAATTGCAGGCGATTTTGCCCCACACCCAAAAGCAACTTGTTGCGCCCCAAAGACCCAAAAGCAGCCTACTGCGCCCCACACCCAAAAACAACTTGTTGCGCCCCAAAGACCAAAAGCAGCTTGCTGCGCCCCAAAGACCAAAAGCGACGAAGGAGCGCCCCAAAGACCCAAGTAGCGCCCCAAAAAAATAAAATCCCCCTTGCAAACCAATTTGGCAGGCGTATTTAATGGTTTTTTGATAAGTTCCTAGTATCTTTGGCATTCATCAACAAATACTTGAATCATGAAAAAGAGCATACTATTACTCGTTGTTTTGTTTTTTGCGCAAGCGTCCTATGCGCAGGTCAAAGATGCCGCTGAATACATCGATTATAATAATCCATTCTATGGAAAAATATTAAAATCGCTAGGCGGTGACCCTTACAAAACAAGGAGGGTGCTAAAGGCACTTCCGACCCGGACTTTGCCGTTATCTCACGAGGAATTTACGACAGTGTGGTGTAATGAGCCGGTTTCGCAAGGTCGCACAGGAACCTGTTGGAGTTTTTCGACTTCTTCGTTTTATGAGTCTGAAATTTTTCGTAAGACCAAGAAAGAAATCAAATTATCTGAATTGTACCTAGTTTATTATGAGTATTTGGCGAAAGCAGAAGAGTATATACGTACAAAGGGGAAGTCTCATCTGGGAGAGGGCTCTGAGACGAATGCGCTTGCGCGCGAAATGAAAAAGCATGGTTTGATGCCTTTGTCCGCTTATTCCGGTAATGCAAAAAATACACCTTATCTTGATCATAAAAAGATGTTTGGGGAGTTTAAGGCATTGCTTGAAAGTCATAAAGCTCGGGACATGTGGGATAAGGATGTCATCATGGCCGGCGTTAAAGCCATCCTACATACTTATATGGGGACACCACCAAAGACTTTTTATTATAATCGTCAGGCTTATGATCCTATGACTTTTATGCGGGATGTGGCTAAGATTAATCCGGAAGAATATGTTAATGTCATGTCCTTGAAGAGATTTCCTTATTGGCAACATGCAGAGTGGCCGGTACCGGACAATTATTGGCATAGCCATGATTACATAAATGTGCCTTTGGAAGACTTTATGACGGGTTTGAAAAATGCAGTGAAGGCGGGATATTCGGTGTCTTTGGGTGGTGATGTATCCGAGCCGGGTTATTTGCCGAGTAAGAGTGTCGCTATTGTCCCGACTTTTGATATTCCGGAAGACTATATCGATGAAAATGCCAGGCAGATGCGTTTTGATAATGGTTCGACGACAGATGATCATGCGATACATGTGATAGGCTACAAGGAAGATGCCGATGGCAAATGGTGGTTTTTGATTAAAGATTCCGGATCGAGTGCTCGAAATGGGGTGGATCCGGGTTACTTTTTCTTCCATGAAGATTATGTAAAGCTTAAGATGATGACTTATACCGTGCATCAAAATGCCATACTGGACATGGTCGGTAGAGTAATTAATTAGTACCTAAGTTGCTGTACTTCGGTCTGACGGTGTAATGATACAACGGTGTCGCTCGTTCTTGACTTTGTGGAGATTGTGAAACCTGCCGCTGCAGGCAGGGGGCAAAGGAAGGCTTAAACAGTTACGTTAATTATTGGGGGATGCAGTCGATTATTGAGGCTACATCTGCCCTTTGAGCAGTTATTATCCAAGTATGAAATACTATATCATCGCCGGAGAAGCGTCGGGAGATCTCCATGCGTCTAATTTTGTGAAAGCTCTGAAACGAAAGGATTCGGCCGTGGAATTACGTGGCTGGGGGGGCGACTTGATGAAGGAAGCGGGTGTGGATGTCGTCAAGCATTACAAGGATTTGGCGTTTATGGGCTTTTTGGAAGTGGCCAAAAACATACGTACCATTTTAGGTAATTTTAAGAGTTGTAAGGAGGATATTTTGGCCTATGGGCCGGATGCTGTCATTCTAGTGGATTATCCCGGATTTAATCTTAGGATGGCTAAGTGGTTGACAATCAATAAGATAAAGGTCTTTTATTATATCTCTCCGCAGATATGGGCGTGGCATCAGTCGCGGGTAAAGGAAATAAAGAAGTACGTGGATCACATGTTTGTGATACTGCCTTTTGAAAAGGAATTTTACGGGAAGTATGGGGTGGATGTGGATTTTGTGGGACACCCGTTGTTGGATGTAGTGGAAGATTACCAGCCCCAAAAGATTGACTTTTCGATGAGTGAACAGCCTAGTTCGGACCGGAAAATCATTGCTTTACTGCCTGGAAGTCGCAAGCAGGAGATTAGTTTAGTCCTTCCGGAAATGCTAAAGGTGGTGGATTCTTTTCCGGATTATCAATTTGTTGTTGCCGGCGCGCCTAGCCAATCAAAAGAGTTTTATCAGAAAGTAATGGGGGCGGGTTTGTTTGCACAAAAAGTTCCGGTTATTTTCGGACAAACTTATGACATTTTGGCGCAAGCCGATGCGGCATTGGTGACATCGGGAACGGCTACCTTAGAAGCGGCTTTATTTGAAATTCCCCAAGTGGTCTGCTATAAAGGAAGTTCTATTTCTTATGCTATAGCCAAGCGGCTGGTAAAGGTGGATTATATTTCTTTGGTAAATTTAATAGCGAAGGAAGAGATGGTGAAGGAATTGATACAGCATGAGTTGACGACGGAGCATTTGATAGAAGAATTGAAAAGGGTTTTGGCTCCTGATCACCAAGCTACTATAAAAGCGAATTATAAACGATTGAAGGATTTATTAGGTAATGCGGGGGCGTCGGAGCGGTTGGCGGAGTTGGTCTTGAGTCGTGTTGCTAAATAATTTAAGTTTCCTTATTTTGGTGTAACGGTGTAACGATACAACGGTATCGCTCATTCTTGACTGTGTGGTGTCGGTTAAAGGGTTAACTATTTTGGCTACTCTCTATTTCCTTAGTATTGGAACTCTGTTAGATTAACAAAAATTATTTAGGGTTCCCTAAACAGTTACAATAAACAAAAAGATGAAAAGAACTTGGTTTTTATTGCTCATGCTCGTATTGCTTTCACTTGGATGTGGGGAAAGGTCTAAAGATGTAGTCGTGGTCTATACGAGTGTAGATCAGGTGTTTTCGGAGCCGATATTGCGGGATTTTGAGAACGCAACGGGGATTAAAGTAAAAGCTTTGTACGATACGGAAGAAACGAAGTCCACGGGTGTGCTCAATCGGCTGATTGCGGAGAAAGCCCATCCGCAAGCAGATGTTTTTTGGAGTGGTGATCCCGTTCGGGCGATTGTCTTAAAAAACAAGGGGGTTTCGACGGCGTATTCGTCTCCTATGGCTGCGGATATTGATCCTGTTTTTAAGGATTCTGCCGGATATTGGACGGGTTTTTCCGCAAGGGCACGTGTACTCTTATACAACAAGAAATTGCTGACAAAGGAAGATGTGCCCACTTCCATATTTGATTTAACGAAAGAGAAATACAAGGGGAAGGTGGCGATAGCTAATCCACTTTTTGGAACCACCACCTTTCAAATATCTGCGCTTTTTTCGGTCTTGGGTGATGAGAAAGCGAAGGAATTTATGACGGATTTAAAAACCAATAGGGTAGTAGTGGCCACTAGTAACGGCGATGTCAAAAAACAAGTGGTTAAGGGGCAAGTAGCTTGTGGATTGACAGATACGGATGATGCCCATGAAGCCATGCAAGAAGGGGCGAATGTGGATATTGTTTTTTTGGATGCGCAAGGACTTGGAAGCTTGATTATGCCGAATACAGTCAGTTTAATCCGTTCCGGGCCCAATCCGGAGAAGGGAAAGAAATTGATGGATTACTTATTGAGTAAGGAAACGGAGGCTAAATTGGCAGCGTCCTGTGCCCAGATGCCTTTGCATAAGGGGGTTGTTGTGCCGCCGGGAGTGCCGTCCTTGGATAAAATACAGCCTATGAAAATTGATTATGGAAAGACAGCGCAAAAGTTAGAGGAAATCCAAAACTATCTAAAAGAATGGGCCGAAAATTAAACCCAAAGAGTATCTATGGGATAGTGTTTCTAGTTTTTTTTGTGTTGATGGTATGGCCGGTACTCTATACTTTTTTGACGGTAGAAGGTGGTTGGTTAAAAAACATTAGGCTGCTGGATAGAAAGATTTTTGTTTTATTGATTTGGAGTAGTTTTATTTCATTGATTATCAGCTTATTATCTACAATTATAGGTGGAGTATTGTCTTTTTTTGTGTATAAAACCCGGATGAAATTTCGGTCTTTTTTCAAGATGTTTTTGTTGGTTCCGTTGTTGGTGTCACCATATATTTTAGCGGTGGCATGGAAGGATATGTTTTTTTATTTGGGTCTGGATATGCGTGCTTATGGATATGTGGGGATGATTGGGGTCTTGACGATGATTTATACGCCCTTTTCGATGTTACTCATAGGTAGCGGATTGAAAAATATTGATGGTCAGCTAGAGGAAGCCGGTTTGATGTTGACGGGTTTTAGGTCGATGTATATGAAGATTGTCTTGCCGCTTATTAAGCCGGCGTTGATGAGTTCGCTGGTTTTGGTTTTTTTGTTTAGTATTTCGGAATTTTCGGTGCCGGCCTATTTTGGGGTAAAAGTTTTTAC
>JANTGI010000103.1 GCA_024762995.1 Saprospiraceae bacterium
TAGGGGCTTGACTGCAAAATAAAAATCGCCTATCTTGCCTTATATTTCTTCCAAATTAGCTGAATTCCCCTTATCCTATGAACAAGAATCTGCCCTTGTGGTTTGTTATGCGTAATTGCATTGTTATGACACGACTATGCTCAGCGCTATGCCATCTTAGAACAGATTCTCAAAAAACAACGCTATGAAGAATGAACTACAAGTTGGGAAAACGCTATTGTCCATCCCGTTTGTGATGGATCCTTATTTTCGTCGCTCAGTAATTGCTATTTGTGAACACAATGACATGGGGAGTCTCGGACTAATCCTCAACAAGCGCTTGGATTTGACCATTAATGATTTGATTGGGGATTTTCCTGAATTTGATTCTACGGTACATTACGGTGGCCCTGTCCAAACGGACAGTATCCAATATTTGCACCGTGTAGGCAACATGCTTGAGGGCAGCAAACAGATTGGTCCGGATGTTTATTGGGGAGGCGATTATGAAAGTTTGAAGTTCTTAATCAAAAACCAGTTGATTAAGCCCGATGATATACGTTTTTATGTGGGATATTCGGGGTGGTCGCCGGGCCAGTTGGCTGATGAAATGGAGATGGGCTCTTGGGTCTTAGGTGATTTGTCTGCTAATTATCTGTTTAAATTTGAACCGGATATTGTTTGGGCGAAAGCCATGCAGCACAAAGGGCCCAATTATGAAGTCATTGCCCAAATTCCTAATGAAATGTTGCTGAATTAAGCAATAGGGACCATGCAATTCTTGTCTCTACCGGGTTAAATAATTTGTAAGAGTTTTTTCGACATTTCGGAGATGTGACCTTTTGCATTTTGTTTTAGGTCAGACAAAATCTGTTTTGCGGCAGGGATGTTTCCGTGATTTAAAAGGCAGATGGCTTTCCAGTATTGGGCTTCATCTTTATTGATGGCATCACCGTTGATGATACGGTCGAAAGAAGTCTGTCCTTTGTCAATCTGGTTGTTATGGCAATAAGAGATACCAAGGTAAAGAAGTGCTTGATAATCTTTGCTGTTATTTTGGACTTTTTGTTCTAGAATAGGGATAACTGCCGCAAAATGCCGGTTATTAAATAATACGGAGATGGATTCGTCCATTTGGTTATCGGAAGGCTTTCCTTTGTCAAGAGAATATCTAGGGGGAGTGGTCAGGCTAGCTAAGGCTTGTTTATTTTTCTGATTGTTATTTTCTTGCAAAATAAAAACCCCCATCAATAGTAGAACAGAAGCGGCAGCAGCCCACAGCCAGCGATACTTTATGTGTTTTGAAGGTTTCTTTAATTGTTGGACTTGATTTTTTACATTCGATTCTATTTGTTGATAAGCCCGCATCTTTTTTTGGATGTGGAGATCCGTTTTTAGGTCTTCATTCGTGAGCAATTCCTTTTCAAAGGCCATTTTATCAGATGGACTTAGAGAATTGTCAAGGTACCGGTCAATTAACTCAAAATAATTCATTGTGTAAATTTTACTTCCGTATTATTGGTTTTTCTTGAATAATGGGTCTTGTTTAATTTTTTGGGTCAGCTTCTTTTGGCACTTATACTTTTCATTTTTGGCAACGTCCTTGTTGGCAAAGCCGATAGTTTTAGCGATTACGGAGAAGCTATTTTTTTGGAAGAACAGGGTCAAAATATGCCGGCACTTAGGGGATAATTGGTTAAAATGCTTTTTATATAATAAGAAGTTTTCATGTTCGATTAGTGCAGCATCAACGCCATTTTCATATACTAATTCCTTTTTTTCCAAAGGAGTCACCTTAATTTTTTGTTTTTTTTCTAATTTTTTTAGCCAAATTCTTTTTTGGATGGTTCCTAAAAATCCTTTTAGCGATCCAAACAGTTGAAAATCAGGGTCTTGCGCCTTAGCAATAAGTACAATCAGACTTTCTTGAAAAACATCCCAAGCATCTGCTTCGGTGCCGTTGTTTTTACGAATCCAATATTTTAAGGAGGGAAAGACCAAATTACGGACTTTGACAAAAGCATCTGTTTTGTTTTCGAGTAAATCTTGTATGATTTTTTTTTCATTGTGCATAGACAAAAACAAAAACTGTTGTCGATTCTTAGTGACCAATTACGTTATTTGGGTATATATACATATAACAAAACACATCCATACTAGGATGTTTTAACGTTCGGACGCTAAATTTTACATCTTGGGTGTAAATATACTTCAAAAATGCCATCTTATGGTTCTTTTTCTTCACAAAATAAAAATGACATGATTAAATGGAAACAACATTTTTTGCTTTTACTTCTTTTTTGGGCTTCTAATATTGTCTATGGACAGATGGAAATAAAGCTAAATACTTCGAGTCAACCTAATTATGAGTTTTACATTGAAAACAGTCAAGGTCTCCAGCCTATTGATTCTACGGTGATTGCCGGAGTCACCAGTTTGAGTTATAGTTATTTGTGGATATTTAGTGATGGTACCTTCAGTGTGGAGCCTTCTTCTCACATTACGCACACTTTTGAGCAGGCAGGTACTTATAAAAGTCATGTCTATTCCGTTGAAATTTACGATAACGGACCGCCACCACCGGATTACGCCGAGAAAGATGGAATTGTGATTAGCAATACAAGTAATGCCAAGCTAGGGCAAAATAATACGCAAGTAGCATCCAATCAATTTTTAGATTTGGATTGGTTTGAGCACGGACTTTGCTTCAAAGATTCTTTGAGAATTGGATTGATTAGTACTCAAAAGCCGGTGTCACTTAGTGGCAACACTGTCAAAGGAGTTTTAAAAATGTTTTATAATGGAGAGATTCTAGTTAATAATTCGACCGTTTCCGGTGTGAGTACTATTGACCACAGCAAAACCATTAATTACGGGGCTGCTTCGGGAGAAAGCTACGGAGCCGGTGTTACCAATATTATGGGGCATACTTATAAGGATTCTTTAGTATGGAATGTCGTTTTAGCAGATGATGAAAAGCACTTTTTTTTGGAGTTTAAGACGGATGAAGTATTGCAAGATTTTGTCTCTACAGAAGGAAAGGTCTATACGACGCCCTACCTTGTTACTTTTGAAAGTGATAATCCTTTGCTCCAATCTAACCGGACAAGCAGAGCCATAGGTTATGGTTTGCCCAATCATGTCATTGATGCAGAAGAAGTGAGTGCTAAGATTGTGGGAGATCACGATCCAAATACTTTAACGATTCACTCTGAGCGAACACCCGAAGCAGACGGAAGCTATTTGATGGAGGGTTTGGTCTCTTTCACGAATGATGCCATCGGCAAATCCATCGTAAAATATGTGGATGTTTCTATAGATTTGCCGGATACTTACGATGATTTGCAATGGTCTGTACTCGATCATTCTGAAAATTTGGAAGACATCGAATTTGATGGAAAAGGGCACTGGGTCATCAATAGAGCGACCATTACTGCGGTGGATGACACTTTACGCAAGGCATTTCATATGGGTTGGTTAAAATTTAGATTGAAGTCTAAACCCCACGTAGCCTTTGATGATTTGAAACCTGTTTCTGCATGCATTACTTTTGGTACCCATCGGCCCCAGTGCACCGAAGATGTTTTTCCGGTTAAGCCTATTTCTGAATTGAAAAATGAGGAAGTAGCCACTTTTTTGGATGCGCAAGCAGATGATAATGGCGGATTTTGTCATCGCGGTAAAAATAAATGGTGTTATATTTTGATGGGGTTGTTGATATTTTTTGTACTTTTCGGCTTGATAAAGAAAATGTAATTATTTGGGTGTTCTTGTGACAAGAGAAGGGTGTTTCTAGCGGCCTGAGTAGTTACCACAAAAGTAATGAAGAGAGATATCCTTGTGCGCTTCTTGTAGTATCTGAATCCTATAAAGAAAGCTATCTTTGGGGGTATCCCTTAGATAGCTTTTTCGGTAATTACCCGGTATGATTTATTTGGGTGACAAAAGTCTTTTTTACTTTCTGATATTTGACATATAGAAAAAAAGGCCGTCGCTAATCTTCAAAGTAGCTTTTTACGCTAAAAGTAATTGTTTTTGTCTAAAAGATGGGTGCCTAAGCAATTATAGCAAAGTTGCGTATGAAGTCACTTTTTGATGCCAAACTCGGTCGCATTCTTAGGTTGAATGTGAGCTGTATGCTGTTGTTCCTATTTTTATCCGAGCTTATTTTTGCGCAAGCTCCGATAGGTCATAGTGGGTTGGATAGTATTGTGCGGACTTTCGTCAAAAAGAAATGGACAGTAGCTGATAGTTTGGCTTTTCGGCAACGTCGGGAAGATTTGGATGCCTTATGCAAACAAGAGGATGATTTAAGTGCTTGGTTTTCTCTCTATAGCCGGTCCACCTGGTTACTTCGGGAAAAATTGCAGTCGGATGATTTGGCTTTTAAAAATATGCAGGCTAGCCAAGGTCAACCTTTTCGGCCACCGAAGAACAATCAAGAGCGCAAGGCTTACAGCAGTTTTTTGATGAATTATGGCTACGTTTTATCGAGTTATTTGGGGGATTATTTGGCGGCCAAAAACATGTACGTGGAAGCTATTGATTTATTAAATGAACTCCCAGACTCCGAGAATGCGGTGCATAAAAGTTGGCTCTATCATGAAGTTGGGAATGTGTTTACTAGATTTGGGGACTATAAGCGCGCCAAGATTTACCTGGATAAGTCCGTGAGTATAAAATGTAGATCGGGATGTTCCACTATTGATTCGGTTGGTTATATCTTGGATTATGCCATCACGCTCAAGTCAGAAGGTAAAAATAATGAAGCGATTGGGCTATTACAAAATTGGTTGGAAAAGGATTCCTTGGACAATACCGACAAAGAATTATTGCTACTCCAAATGGTCGAAAACCAAGTAGCCAGCGGACAGTTGAACCTTGCGGAAAAAAATGGGAATGACCTGCACCAATTGCTGGATACCCGTGATGATAAGAACGATCAGGTTTATGCTTCTTCTTTGATTGCTTTAGCGGACATAAAATCCAAGAAGCATAAGATGAAGGAAGCACAAGCATTAGGTAAAGAGGCTATTGACCATTTGGAAAAAAGTCAAAAGGGGAAGAATTATAGGAATTTGGCGAAAGCCTACTTGGAAAGGGGAAATTATTTTTATCAGGACGGTCAGTTTCAAGCGGCGTTAAATGATTATCATCGGGCTTTGGCTAAAGTGATTCCGACTTTGCCAAGCGAAGAAACGCTGGCGATGCCGAAAGAGTCAGAATTGTATGCCGAAAACACGATTTTTCAGGCGCTTATCTCCAAGGCAAAGGCTTTTGGAAGGTTGTATCAAGCTACGGACTCTGCTTATTATCTGGATAACCGGATTGCTTGTGTTGAGCTTGCGCAAAAAACAGAAGAAAAGCTTCGACATGAGTTTGCTTTTAATCAATCCAAGTTACTTTCCTTGAAGGATTCTAGAACTTGGAGTGAAATGGCGATTTCTTCCAATTGGGATTTATACAAAGAGAGCCATAACGATGAATATCTTAAAAAAGCTTTTTCTTTTGCCGAAAGGAATAAGTCTGTATTATTGCTTGAAGGGCTTCAGCAAAAAATGTTTGGGCTTACGAAGAATGTGCCCGATTCTGTGCTGATGGACATCAGAGAGCTACGCGGAATTATTCAGGATTTGCGTTTTAAATCTGCTAAACTAAGCAATGAAGCGCGCCCGAATGTCTCTTTGTTGCAACAAATCCACTTGAGTCTCAGCCAATATCAGTTGAGATTAGATGGATTGATGCAACGATGGCGGATTCAGTCACCCAATGATTTGTTTAGCTATAGTTTTGATGAATTGAAACAAGGCCTGCCGGCAGATGCTGCTTTTTTGGAGTATTTTTATGGAGAAGAGGATGTTTACTTATTCGTCATTACACCCCGAGAGAATCATTATTTTCGTTTAAATAAGGAGGAACTGGATAGGACAATAAAAAAATATCATAGCTTGACGAGCAAGAAGTATTCGGATCAATCAACTTTAGATACTTTTTACCAGGTCAGCCGGATGTTGGATTCTATTTGTTTGCGGCCATATTTGAAAGAAGAGAGACAGTTGATTATTGTCCCTGACGGTGCTTTGCATAAGGTGGCTTTTGATGCACTAATTCAGGAGTTGGATGATGGAGAGCCGGTGTATTTGATTCAAGATTACTCGACCCTTTACGCTTGGTCAAGTTCATTATACCTTTATTTGAAGGATAAAAAGCCGGGGGCAGATACCAAGGTTTTGGCTGTATTGCCCATTGAGTATCCGCTTAAAGGCGAGGCTTTGTCTCCTTTGTATTATAGCGGTGACGAAGTAGAAGCGATAGGCAGAAGCTATGATGTCATACGCTTATCAAGAGAGCGGGCCACTAAGCAACATTTTTTGGATCAATGGTCACATTATAATGTATTGCATTTGAGTTTGCATGCGAAGGGGAGCGCGCATCCATGGTTGGCATTTTATGACGAGAAACTTTATTTATCAGAATTAGATGGTTTAAATCAGCCGATGGACATGGTTGTTTTTAGTGCCTGTGAAAGCGGAGTTGGGCAATTGGACAGGGTAGAGGGCCCTATAAGTTTGGCTCGAGGATTTGCATTGACCGGTGCCGCTTCTGTTGTGCAGACGCAATGGAATGTCAATGAAGCTGCCTCCGCACTATTATTTGGTCAGTTTTATCGTAATTTGGCGGAAGGAGATCGAAAGGATGAAGCCCTGCGTAAGGCGAAGTTATCTTTTTTGAATAATTGCACGTCTAATGAGCGCATTCCTTATTATTGGGCAGGAATAATGGTTTTTGGCAATGAGACTTCCTTGGTCAATCACACGCCCACTTGGAAATGGGCCTTTCTTGGGTTGATCATAGGATTTTTGGGCTGGCTGGGCTGGAGTTTCATTTATAGAAAGAAGTAAGTTCTTCTAGGAATCTAAACCGTCTTGCAGACACGAAACAAAGACTTTGTAAGTCATAAAACACGCATATATTGTATTTTTTTTACATGTTTTATCTACCCAAAATAGAAAAATGAAAAAAAATGAAAAAAAAATGAAAAAAACTTTGTTAAATAAAAAAAACCGTTTTACCTTTACGGCAGAGAGATGATGATGGACGGATATTATTTCCTTCAATACTATTTTTTCATCAGTTGACGTTTCTTTGTAATATGTAATTTCTTTTGCCTATTACACTTTTTGGATTCTCCCTCTGTTTTCAAAAAGTAAATTAACACATCCTGTTTAGGATAGCTATTAAACATTTTAGGAGCACTACCCCCTTTTTTGATAAGTCCCTTACTTATCATCATGAACATTTCCATATCCTTTATTGAATTTTGGGTGCATTTATTGCTTCCTTATTTTTTTACCCCCTAAAGTGAAAGTAAATGTTTAAAAAATTGCTCGTTCTCGTTGTTTTAGTTTTTGTGTTTTCTGCTTCTGCCATCGCGCAGCAGAGTGTTGATGTTGCTTTAAGTCAGTGTCTAAGTGATAGATATCATGACTTGAGTAATAATGATGTTAATGAAATGGCTGTATTTCATAATTTTGAAGATAAACTTCTTAACGCCGGTTTGTTGCAAGATCAATCCCAAGAATCCTACGCCATGTTGATGGCCAATTTATTAAATGATGATATTGAGATTCCGGTTTCAATTTGGAATGTCGAAAGTCCTGATTTGGCGATATTGTCTATGCCATCTAATTTGGCGACCAGTATGTTGTGCTTCAACGATGTTTATGAAACACAAGGTGCTTCTTTGGCAACATCTTCTTCTTTGTTGACAATGGCTCCTTTTTTGAAAATCATCCTTGGCGATTACAATTTGGGTAATAAGTCAAATAATATCGGATTGGTGCGTGCTGTAAATTCGGAAGATTTTAAAAAAATGGTTTATAAAGCACCTATTTTGGTCTTATTGCATAATATTGCCTCCTACAAGGAAGAAATGAATCAATTGACTAGTAACTACTAGTAACACTATCAATACTTGAGAAAAGGATACCGGTTGATCGGTATCCTTTTTTTTTGTAGCAGATACAAGTTCTGTCTTGTGTCTTCTGCAAAAAAAAGTGTATCTTTATCGTCCATTAAGAAAGTCTGAAAATATGAAATTTTATTTACTCTTCGCTCTTACATTACTCCTTGGTTTTCAGTCGCTTGCGCAAAAAAAGTACGACAATGATGCTCATGCGATTTATTTGAATTTTACCGGGGCTTATCAAATTCCGCAAGGGGACTTGAAACTTCGGTATGGTAATAATTCTAATATCGGGATTCAGACTGAGTGGATTACCGGCAAAACTAACCTGATTTTTGGATTGGACGGTCAGTTTCTGTATGGTACAAAAGTTAAGGAAGAGATTGCTCGATTGTATTTGGTGCAGGGTGTCATGCTGGGGACAGACCAAACCGCTACTGCTTTATATAAAAAAGAACGGGGTTTGTTGGTCGGGATGCACTTGGGAAAGCTATTTGCGATAAATCACACGAAAAATCCGAGATCGGGGATTCGAGCCACTTTGGGATTTGGGATGTTAAGACATTGGATAAAAATTACGGATGAATTTAATTCTGCCAATCAATTTCAGGGAGATTATTTGAAGGGATATGACCGATTGACTTCGGGGTTGGCGATAACGCCCTTTTTGGGGTATCAATATACTTCATTGAATCGCTATCTGAACTTGATTGTTGGAGTCGAATATACAGCAGCCTTTACCAAAAGCCAAAGAAGCTGGGATTATGATTTGTTTTCGGCAGATACAAAGAAGCGGTCTGATGGTCTATTGGGTTTTAGGTTTGGCTTTTCCTTGCCCATTTATATCGGAGACTCTACTCATGATGTTTCTTATTGAGCAGTTTTTTTGTAAGGGACACGCCAAAAATAAATGTCCATTTTATACGGCTTCTTTTGTGATTATACTGCGTTGCTCATCGCTCTGGTAGCCCTGCTACCATCGCTCTTCCCGCCTAGTCTAATCTCAAAATAATCTCGTCTAATTATAGACATTTATTCTGATTGTATCCCTAAGGGAGTAAATCCCTGTCGTTTTTCCCACAAAATGCTTTTTTTTACTTGTTTTTTCACGTAAGTGGATACTAAAACATGGCTGTATCTATGCATTGATGTTTGTAGTCTTCTGTCTGTCAGCACAGGTCGGCTCAATAGACATCTAAATGTCTGTTCTCTTCCTAAATACAGGAGTACCTTGTCTTATTGGGCTATCTTCATTATTTGGCAGAATATTTGTATATGAAGATAAAATCCTATGTAGAAGTATTGTGAAATTATATATTTTTCAAATGTTATTTGTTGTTGTAGGGCTTTTTGCCTTGCCGAATGTGTCTTATGCCCAAGACAATGATGGGGATGGTATATTAGATAATGTGGATATTGATGATGATAATGACGGAATTCGAGACATTGATGAGTCAGGGAGTTGTAATGTTATCGGCATTTTCGTGATGGAAAATTTGGTCTTGGAGTCGGGTACAGATTTGAGTATAGGAGCTATTTATCGAGCTCCTAATGCAGGTCCGGGGGTAGATGCCCTTGTTGAAATTACCGATATCGTCAATATGGATGTTTTAGATATTGATGATACTAGTGGGATTTCGGCACATTGGCAGCCTGTATTGCGGAATTGGGGGAGTGGGACATCCTATACTGATTTTACGATATCTATTGTGCAAACAGGAACCACAACTCCTGTATCTATCTGGAATATTAATGTCAATTTTTTCGATATTGATGGAAATGATGGAAATTTACGAGAATTGGTAGGCACACAGAATGCTTTGGAAGAAATCGCTGAGAATCCCACCGACTTAAATTTTTATTCGGCTGGTGGTTATAACATGGTCCGGTCTCCATCATATACTGAATCACCTACAGACTACACAAATACGACCATTACTACTACTTTTTTGTACACCAATAAGACAAGTATTCACTTCCGATTGGGTATTGAATCAGGAGGAGATATAGAAGATCGTTTTTTTTCTATTTCTGGTGAATCATGTGTAGTTGCTAATTATAATAATCCACAAATTATTTTTGGTACTGATCCAATTTATTCTACGGACCATGATGGTGATGGGATTCCTGATCATTTGGATTTGGATAGTGACGATGATGGCATCTATGACGTTGTGGAAGCGGGACATGGGGCCATTGATGCTGACCAAGATGGAGTTATTGATGGGGTTAGTGCCGATTTTGGTGCCAATGGGCTATTTAATGCCTTAGAATCAGATGATACCCCTTCTGCAAGTATCAATTATACCATTACGGAAATGCCTGATGATGCAGACGTTTTGCCTAATTTCTTAGATATTGATAGTGACGGAGACGGTATTCCCGATAATATTGAAGTGCAAGCGACCGCCGCTTATTTTCCTCCTTCTGGAAATGATGTGGATAGTAATGGAGTAGATGATGCTTATGATTTGAATGGCACTCCTTTAGTGCCGGTCAATACAGATGGGGATCCGCAGCCGGACTATATGGATGTTAATTCCGACAACGATGTATTATTAGACATAGAAGAAAATGGGGACCCTGATAATGTGGAATCCGGCACTGATACCGATGGAGATGGGTTGGATGATAATTTTGACTTAGATAATTTGGTTTTGAATCCACAAAATCACATTGATGATCCTAATCCTCTTACATTGGGGGATTCCGATAACGACATAGCCCTAGATGGTAATAATGCCGTGCCGATGATACATGATGTTGATTTTAGAGATGCGGTTGTCAATGGTCCTGATAATGATAATGATTCTATCATTGATAACGATGACCTTGATGATGATAATGATGGGATTCCGGATGTTGATGAGTCCGGAACCTGTAACATTTTTAGCAATTTTGTGATGGAAAATATGGTCTTGGAATCGGGATCAGCTTTAAGTGTAGGGGCTATTTATCGAGCTCCTAATGCGAGCCCAGGTGTAGATGTGCTAATTGAAATTACTGATAGCCTCAATATGAAAGTCTTATATATTGATGATACAACTGATATTTCTACCAATTGGCAGCCTATTATACTAAATTTGGGGGATGGTTTGTCATATACTGATTTTAGACTAACTTTTGTGCAAACAGGTACGACAACTCCAGTTTCTATACGGGGTCTAAATATTAATTTTATTGATATTGATGGTAATGATGGAAATTTACGCGAACTGGTAGGCACTCATAATGCTTTGGAAGAAATCGCCGAGAATCCCACCGACTTGAGTTTTTACAATTTAGGTGGTTATAATATGGCTCAATCTCCATTGTATAACGTACATGTTACGGATTCTACGAATACGGCAATTGCTACTACTTTTTTGTACGCAAACGAGTCTAGTGTTTTGTTACGATTGGGTATAAATTCGGAAGGAGATACTTTAAGTCGTCTGTATTCTTTATCTGCAAAATCATGTGGTGTTACTAATTATAATAACCCACAAATTATCTTTGGCTCCGATCCCATTTATTCAACGGATCATGATGGTGACGGGATCCCGGATCATTTGGATTTGGATAGTGATAATGATGGAATTTATGATTTGGTTGAAGCGGGTCATGGTGCTGTTGATGCTGACCAGGATGGAGTTATTGATGGGGTTAATGCCGACTTTGGTGCCAATGGGCTATTTAATGCCTTAGAATCAGATGATTCCCCTGCTGCAAGTATCAATTATACCATTACGGAAATGCCTGATGATGCAGACGTTTTGCCCAATTTTTTAGATATTGATAGTGATGGAGACGGTATTCCGGATAATATTGAAGCGCAAGCGACCGCCACTTATTTCCCTCCTTCCGGAAATGACTCCAATAGTAATGGCGTAGATGATGCTTATGATTTGAATGGCACTCCTTTAGTGCCGGTCAATACAGATGGAGACCCACAACCGGACTATATGGATGTGAATTCCGATAACGATACATTATTAGACATAGAAGAAAATGGGGATCCTGATAATGTGGAAGCCGGCACTGACACCGATGGAGATGGGTTGGATGACAATTTTGATGATGATGATGTAAGTTGGAATCCACAAGATCATATTGACGATCCTAATCCATTAACACTTGGAGACTCTGATAATGACATTGATTTGGATGGTAACAATGCCACTCCAATGACACATGATGTTGATTTTAGGGATGCCGTCATTGATGGACCGGATACCGATGGAGATGGAATCATTGATTTTAATGATATAGATGATGATAATGACGGGATATTAGATACGGATGAGTATGGGGCTTGTACAGCAAGCTCCCCATTGGCAGAAGTTGTTTTCTTTAACGAGACCTTTGGTGATGGTCAGAGAGTGCCAAATCCTTTCACGAATTATATTTACGAATCTTATGATTTTCCGAATGATGGAGAAAGTATTAATGATGGAGAATATGCTATTGACGCGGATATTCAATCTACTGCAGTATGGGCATCTTCGGCATGGGTAACAAACGGAGATCATACCACGGGGACAGGGAGAATGGCTATTTTTAACGCAAGTAATGCCCCCGGCGAATTTTACCGAAGACCTATCCAGAATATCACTCCAAATGTTGATATTAAAATTGATTTTTGGGCGCTCAATCTTGATTTAGCCACTTCTTCAAATGCCCGATCTGTCCCTAATATTACGGCCACTTTTTATGATATGTCAGGAGTACAGGTGGGCGCATCATTCAATACCGGAGATGTGACCAAAGATGAAGCGTGGCATCAATATAAATTTAGCATTAATCCGGGAGCTAATACGCAATTGCAAATTGTGCTAGTTAATAATGCTCCAGGTGGTGCTGGAAATGATGTGGCCTTAGATGACATAAAAATGTCCCAAGATTTTTGTGATATTGATAGCGATGGTGTACCTAATCACTTTGACTTAGATGCTGATGATGACGGTGTTTATGATGTCGTTGAAGTAGGAAATGGAGCCTTAGATGCGAATCAAGATGGGCGGGTAGATGGTGCCGTAGGAGCAAATGGTCTCCCGGATGTCGTAGAAACAGCTGTTGATAATGGAACAATCAACTATACCATTCCCGAAAGTACAGATGATGTAGATGCTTTCGCAAATTACTTGGATATTGATAGTGATGGAGACGGTATTCCCGATAATATTGAAGCGCAAGCAACCGCCACTTATTTTCCTCCTTCCGGAAATGATGTGGATACTAATGGAGTAGATGATGCTTATGATACTAATGGGACTCCAATCACTCCAACAAATACTGATGGCGATACCCAGCCGGATTATTTAGATATCAATTCAGATGATGACGATTTTCTTGACCTTGCGGAAAATGGTAATGTCAATAATACAGAATCAGGAATAGATACCGATAATGATGGTTTGGATGATAATTTTGATTCAAATAATGCCACTTGGGATGTAAATGACAACATCAATGACCCGAATCCTACCACGCTAGGCGATGGAGATAGTGATGTGGCTGCGGATGGTAATAATGCGATTCCGATGACTCATGATGTCGATTTTAGAGATGCTTCTAGTGTGATTACGGCTTCCGGCCACTTAGATGCGAACGATAATTGTAATGACTCTGGCACTCCGGGCGACCCGACAGATGATTATATCACCTTTGAACTGAATCCAACGGGCTACAACTTAGCCGCCGATTACACGGTAACAGTACCGGCCGGCTATACGGTCAGTCCTGCCACAGGCAAT
>JANTGI010000104.1 GCA_024762995.1 Saprospiraceae bacterium
TACAGCTAGTGAAGCAAGATTGTTGCTGTTGCAAGGTAAAAACAGAGCATTTTGTATTCGGTGTTGGATGTTTTCAAAGTGAATATTAGCCAACTAAAGCACTTGACGCTCTTAACTGGCTTGAAAAATCACCTATCCTGAGTTAGAAATTATTGTTTATGTAGAAGCCCGAAGGCCAGGCATAAGTTTTTTTACGTAGTGTCCACTTGAATGCGCATCGAAGATGTAAGTAGCAGCGGCAACCCCAAAGGACGTCGTCCCCCTCAACACCAAAAGCGCCACAGGCGCGCCCCAAAGACCAACAACCAACTCGTTAAATTCATGTTAAAACCCAAAAAAAAACTATATGATAAGGAATTACGCATTAGTTTTGGCGAAAGCCGATAAAAATAGTAATTTCGGTCTGATAAATAGACAATGACAGAGCGCAAAATAAAATGGATAATTGGGATTATGGGAATTGCTTTGGCAGGGGTTATCTACCTGCAGGTCTATTCTATTCGCCGGGGGATTAAGCTGAATACGGAGCAGTTTGACAAAAATGTATTTGCGGCATTGTCGAATGTGGCGCGGCGTTTAGAGTTGAATGAGCAGAAAGATGTGGTGATTGCCATTAATGGTTATTCGGCCGAAGAGATTGAAAAAGATGCGGATGAAGATTTTTCCTTGGTGGATGTGATGAAAAATGTCATTAGCAATCAAGGGGAGAAAAAGAATATCGGGGAGACCTTGGATGCTTTCTCCAAAAAAATGGATAATATTTCTGTCGAGCAAAGAGTGCCCGTTGATAAATTAGAGTCCTTTTTCCGAAAGGAAATGAAAAATAGTGGCATAAAACTCGATTATAGCTATGGAGTGTATTCTAATGAAAAGGAAGAATTTGTCATCTATAATGGGCATTATTTGATAGATGGGAGTAATCAGCGCATTCAGAAGCGGTTTTTAGAGCTGCAAAAGTCCCCTTATAGTGCTTATTTGTTTGGGCAAGATAAGGTCTCTCCGGGGAAGTTGTATGTTTTGTTTCCACAAAAGCGAAATTATATCCGTTCGACTTTGATGCCGTTTATTATTGCGACGATTTTGTTTACGGGAATCATTATGTCCATATTTACTTATACGATTTTTGTGATCTTGCGACAAAAGAAAGTGTCTGAGATGAAGACGGATTTTATGAATAATATGACCCACGAGTTCAAAACTCCTATCGCAACGATTTCTTTGGCGGCCGACTCGATTAAAAACCCCAGTATCATCGATAAGCCTGATAAAATAAGGCGTTTTGCGGAGATAATACGGCAGGAAAATAAGCGCATGCACCAACAGGTGGAACAAGTGCTTAATTCCGCAAGGTGGGATAAAAAAGATGTCCAGATTCAGTTAGAACCGGTTGATTTGCACCAAATTATCACCCAAGCCGTAAAAAATATCAGCCTACAAGTGGAAAATAAGGGTGGAGAGATTAGTTTGGGGCTGGAGGCCGTGGATACGGTATTAGAACTCGATAAGACACATATTTCCAATATAATCCATAATTTGTTGGATAATGCAAATAAATATACCCCAAAAAATCCAAAAATTTCTGTCCTAACACGCAATGTGAATAGAGGAATTGAAGTTGTAATAGAAGATAATGGAATTGGGATTGATAGAGAAGGGAAAAAACACATTTTTGAGAAATTCTACAGGGTTCATACGGGGAATCGGCACGATGTCAAGGGATTTGGCTTGGGCTTATCCTATGTGAAAACCATTATTGAGCTTCATGGTGGACGCGTAAGTGTGGACAGTGAGCTCGGGAAAGGGAGTCGTTTTATGCTTTTCTTTCCGGAAAAGAAATAGTTATCTTAAGAGATGGCAGGGCACTAACAAAAACTTTTTTTTTATGGCAAACACTAACAATAGAATTTTATTGGTAGAGGACGATTTGAATTTTGGGGACGTACTCAAATCGTATTTAGAAATGCATGATTATAAGGTGACTTTGGCCACAGATGGCGAAGCCGGTTGGGAAGCCTTCCGGAAAGGTGATTTTGAGTTGTGTATTCTGGATGTCATGATGCCCAAGATGGATGGGTTTTCGCTGGGAAGACTAATCCGCGAAAAGGATCGGGATGTTCCCTTGATTTTCTTGACGGCCAAAATGCTAAAAGAAGACGTTATTGAAGGGCTCAAGCTGGGAGCGGATGATTATATCACCAAGCCTTTTAATTCAGAAGAATTATTGCTGCGCATTCAGAATGTTTTTAAACGCTCCGTCAAGAAAAGGGAAGAGAAAATGCCGGATGAGTTTGATTTTGGCAAATATCACTTCAATTTTAAAAATCGAATTCTTTCTTTCAATAATGGCGAAGAAGACACGAAGCTTTCGCCAAAAGAAGCTCACTTGCTTCAGTTGTTTTGTGTAAAAGTGAATGACATTTTGCCGCGCTCCGAAGCCTTGGAAAAAATCTGGTTGGAAGATAATTATTTTACCGCAAGGAGTATGGATGTATTTGTGACCAAGCTCCGAAAATATCTCAAGAACGACCCCAACGTTGAAATCGTCAATATTCACGGAAATGGGTTTCAATTGCTTGACCGGACAGAGAAATAACCGACTATCTTGTTCTATTCCTATCAAATGAAGTTGTTTTGGCTGTTTTTTAGCCTTTTAGGTGTCCATTGGGCTCAAGGCCAGGATGTGGAATGGTTGAGCGGACAAAGCTTTGATTTTGGTGAAATTGAAAAAGGTAAACCCGTGGAGACGACCTTCCAATTTAGAAACTTATCGCCTTCTCCTATCGTTATTGATTTGGTCAGAACCACTTGTGGATGTACGATTCCTGAATGGTCGAAGACTCCGATTGAGCCTCATCAAATTGGAGAAATAAAAGTCGTCTATGATGCGCATAAGAGCGGTTTTTTTCGCAAGCGCATAAAAGTGTTTTTTGAGGGAAAGAGAAAGGCCAAAAAGCTGACCATCTCCGGAGAAGTCTTTGGATATGAATAAGGAAATGGACTCTTCAGAAAATCTTAGTCGAAAAAATTAAGAACTTAGTAGGAAATCCATGGATTAAGTAGGTTAATCTAGATGTTTTTGCGTTACTTTGCTAAAAAAAATACCGTGACAATTCTAATAGCACTAATCATTTTTTATCTTTTGACAAGTTTTACCCTCGCTAAACTATTTGAAAAGGCGGGTGTAGAAAAATCAAAAGCATACATTCCCGGAGTTAATTTTATTTATTGGGCTAAGCTGATTGGGCGAAAGCCGATATATGTGTTATGGCTACTGGTGCCTGTGGTGAACATCTTTGTTTATGCAGGGATGGCCGTGGATATGGTGCGGTCATTTGGTCGTTATTCCTTTTGGGATAGCTTTTTGGCGGTCATCGCCACTCCGGTTATTTTCTCTTCTATTGGTAAAAATGCGCAGGATACCTACCGCGGGCCCAATTATACCATGGAAAAAGAGTATAAAGCCAAGATGGCTAAGGCCAAAAAATCCGGCGACAAGGCCACTTATCAAAAACTGTTAAGAACCAGTCCTTACGAAAAAAACGGAGCTAGAGAATGGGCGGAATCTATCATCTTTGCCGTCTTTGCGGCTGCTTTTATTCGGATGTTTTTGATTGAAGCCTATGTGATTCCTACTCCTTCTATGGAGGGCTCTTTGTTGGTGGGGGATTATTTGTTTGTAAGCAAAGCGCATTATGGGATTAGAACGCCGATGACCGTGCTTCAGATTCCACTATTGCACAATAGAATTCCCTTTTTAAATCGAGAATCTTATATCACGCATCCAAGTTTGGGCTATCACCGCCTGAAAGCCATCGAGCCGGTAGGCAGAAATAAACCGGTGGTGTTCAATTATCCGGAAGGAGATAGTGTGTATGTCGTGCCGGGGCGGACTTTTAGTATATATGATGTGCGTCGTAATCCCCAACAATTGGGTGGGGTGCCAAGTCGCTATCCTCTGACAGTAAGACCGATAGACAAGCGTGATCACTATATCAAACGTTGTATTGGGGTGGGAGGAGATACCCTTCAGATAAGAGACAGACAAGTCTATATCAACGGAAAAGCGGTAGAGAATCCTAAAAAAATGCAGTTCAATTATAAAGTGGTATCGGTCGGAGCTCCCATCAGTCCCAAGGCATTGGCAGCCATTGGGGTAACCAAAAAAGTGGCTCACACCGATAATATTTATGCCCTGAATAGTGAGCAAGTCCAAAAAATTAAGAGTTTGAGCCCGGATATCATCGTAGAAGTGCAGAGTAGTAATCCCCCCAATAAGGGCTTGTTTCCGCATGATATGAAGATTATGGGCAATTGGACAGTGGATAATTATGGCCCTGTGGTAATCCCCAAAAAGGGGATGACCGTGCCATTGAATGATTTTACCTTCCCTTTTTACCAAAGAGTGATTCGTGTGTATGAAGGAAATAAGTTAGAGAAAAAGGGCGGTAAATTCTATCTTAATGGGCAAGAAGCAGATAGTTATACCTTCAAGATGAATTATTATTGGATGATGGGTGATAATCGACACCAGTCAGAAGACTCTAGGTTTTGGGGCTTTGTCCCGGAAGATCATATTGTCGGTAAGCCATTGTTTATATGGATGTCTGTCGAAAAAGAAGGGCCCGATAAAGGTATTCGATGGAATAGGGTATTTAAGCCTGCCTCTATATTTTAAGGGGCAAAATCAGAATCATCTCGACTAATTATGGAAATGTATTTTGAGCGAGTTTAGGGCCCTTACGGGAAAAAGAAAAGCCGATTTCTATCACAGAAACCGGCTTTTTTTATTGGTGGAGAATACCGGAGTCGAACCGGTGACCTCTTGCATGCCATGCAAGCGCTCTAGCCAGCTGAGCTAATCCCCCATAGGGCGGCAAAGTTAATAGTTTTTTTTGAATAGTCCGTTGTTTTTGCAAAAAAAAGTAAAGGCTTCTTTAAATGCTTGTTTCAAACTTTTTTGACGGATGCTTTTTTCCGTGTCATCCAGGTTTGGGTAGAAAATGCCCTTTTCTCCACTTTTCATTCATCTATCGAAAACAGGGAGGTAATTTGGATTGAAGAGAGATTATTTGTGTTATTTAACTTAATTTTTGGCGGTTAGAATCCCCCATGGTTATTGGGTTGTAATCGATTAGGTACAAGGCATATCTTGTATGTAACTTTGATCCCTGCTTGCAGCAGACAAGTTTAGTCTTTTACCAATACCACAAAGTCAAGTAGGAGCGATGCTGTTGTATCGCTGTGCCGTTAAACCGTTTGCACCTAGCTTAAATGATAAATATCAGACATTTTAGAGGCTATTTCCACTTATGACAAAAGATAATTCTGTGTTTGTCCTGATAATTACCTATTTTTGTAGAAAGGTAACTGTTTAGGTACTCGCTTGATTTTGTCGTAAAACGCCTATTTTCTGCCTAATAATTAGGATTTGAACAACAGTTACGTCAGGAGAATAGTGTATTGTCCTAATTTTATTCTGTTTTTTTTATTAGAAAGTGCTGCTAGTATCTGTCAATAGTTAAGTCTATTGATGGGAAAAGAAACAAACGAAGAACAAAAGGGCAAAACATGAGGCAGATTTTTATTCTAGCCATGGTATTTTTAAACTCCATGGCTCATGCTCAATCTATTGGGGAATCAGTTGGGCATTTAAAACTGGAATACGATTCCGAGCATTTAAGACAAGTAGTTGAGTTAACGGATGAATATACAGACGTTACCATTTGCAATTTGTTGCCGGGTGAAACCTATATACTGGCTAGCGCTCCACTCAATATGGAGAACCCTTGTAGTTTTGAGATTGGAGCCAATAAAACTTCCTTTTCTACCTATTTAATGTTTGTGGCAGATGAGTCTTGCGAGAAATTTTGGTTTCGTCGGACCTGCAGTGAAGAGGTCACGGCGTATTTATCCTTGTCTTGTTCGTCGTGTCTCCAAAAGGAGCCTAATGATTCTCCGGAGCAAGGTTTGGCGGTTACTGCATATACCGGAAGCCTGTTAGATTTGGTTAGGGATAATTTTATTGGCGGAAATTGTTTTGATATTTCAAATGTAACATTTAGTGGAAACCAAAGCCATCAATTGGGCATATTTAGTAATGGGGCCAATGCGATGGGATTAGATGAAGGCATCATCCTTTCTACGGGGAATGTTGTTTTGGCGGAAGGGCCCAATAGTGGAGGGGACATAGGTTCAGATGAAGGGGCCAATAGCTTCGATGCTGATTTGGATGGGTTGACATCTGCTTCGTTACATGATGCAGCTATTTTAGAGTTTGATTTTGTGCCAACAACCCCAATGATTAATTTTGATTTTGTTTTTGGATCCGAAGAGTACTGTGAGTATGTCAATGCAGGTTTTAATGATGTGTTTGGTTTTTTTATTTCGGGGCCGGGATATCCCGTTCCAACGAATATCGCATTAGTGCCGGGAACAGGTGGCCCGGGAAGTGGAACTCCGGTAGCCATAGACAATGTAAATGACGGGCTAAATTCTCAGTTTTTTGTCGGTAACTCCAGTACTTGCTCAGGGAGTACTTCCAATCCCAATATTGAATATGACGGCTATACCACGGTCTTGACGGCTGAAGCGATAATATATGACACAATGTGTGCGACCTATCATCTAAAACTGGCCATAGCCGATGCCGGTGATAATATTTATGACTCCGGTGTATTTTTACGAAAAGGAAGTTTTAATGCCGGTGCTAATGTTATCGTTACAGCTAGCGATTATGTGCTAGGGGGGATAGAAACCACTGAAGGGTGCGGAAACGCTTATTTTCGTTTTGAGTTATTTGAACCCCAACCTACCCCGGTTACCATTAACTTTACCCTTGGGGGAACGGCCACAGAAGGGTTGGACTATGATCCTGTACCCTTGAGCATAGTGATTGATGCAGGGGCTACGTTTGTTGATTTACCCATAAATGTTTTGGCAGATGGCATTTACGAAGGTTTTGAAACATTGGAGCTGATTGTTCAAGGAAGTTCTTGCTCTTGTTTAAATCCCCAAAACTTCCTGTATATTTTGGATGCGCCTCCCGTAAATGTTGCGACGGAGAATATCACCGCTTGTGAAGGCAATGGTCCGGTAGCCTTAATTCCTTCTGTGAGTGGAACCAGCCCTTTTGATTATTCTTGGAGTACAGGAACAACAGGCGCTTCCTCTATTACGGTTGCAACGTCCGAACCCGGTGTAGCAGCCTATACCGTGACGGTGACGGATGATTGTGGAGGACAAGGTGAAGGAACTTTTTTGGTGACAACAATGCCTCGACCTTCAGCGGTTATTTCCGGAGATGGTGCTATCTGCAATGGAGATTCCGCAAGCATTGATTTGGTTCTAACCGGTGAAAGCCCTTGGTCTGTTGATATTCTTAAAGATGGAGCGTTTTGGAAAACAATGTTTTTTACTGATTCTATTTCTTCGTTTATGGTGGGAGAACCGGGGATTTATGAAGTTTCTTTTGTGTCCGCTAATGGCCTGTCTAATTGTTCCGGCACCGGAACGGGTATAGCAACCATCGTTGAAGATAATTTGCAATCGAATAGCCAAGTGATTGATGAGTCTTGCGCAGGGGCTAATGATGGAACGATTCAAGTAATCCCTTTGGGTAATGGCACCTACTCCTATAATTGGTCTCCTACACAGCCTAATAGTGCAGTCATTACCGGTTTGCCGCAAGGCACATATGAAGTGACAATAACAGCGGATAATGGTTGTACAGCAACAGAAACTTATACCGTTGGGGGCGCTCCACCATTTGACGTAAGTAGTACGACTCAAGGGGTGGATTGTGCACATCCTTCTGATGGGTCTATTTCTCTATCAGTTTCCGGGGCAACGCCCGGTTATACCTACCAGTGGGCGCAATCTTCTTCTACTTCGCAATCACTCACGGGTCTTTCTGCGGGCACTTATGTCTATACCATCACAGACAATAATGGATGTGAATATATTGATTCGGCAACGGTAAACAGTGGAGTGGGTTTCCCTGTGGCAATGGTGGAGTCTGCTTCGGTTATAGATTGTAATCACCCTTCCATTATTCTGTCCGGCGATGGCTCTACCGATGATAATGGAACAACCTATTTGTGGACTACATCGGATGGGAATATCATTACAGGGGCCAATTCTCTCTTCCCTACCGTTGATTTAGCCGGCACTTACCAACTGTCCGTAACAAATTCTTTAGGTTGTTCTAAAGATACTAGTATTACTGTTGTATCGGATTTGGAGCAGCCGGTGGCAGACGTCGTGGCTTTGGGGCAGTTAGATTGCAACAATGCTGTTTTGACTCTCGTCGATAATGGCAGTTCCACAGGAGGTGATTTTTCCTATTCTTGGACGACAGTCAATGGTAATTTTGTCTCCGGCATATCTACTTTGACTCCGGTAGTTGATGAGTCTGGCACTTATACGCTTGTGGTGACAGATACGACGAATGGTTGTACCGCAGATGTTGACGTTTTAGTTGGAGTGGATACCATTGCCCCGCAGGCAAATGCAACAGTGAATGGGTTTCTTTCTTGTATAGATTCTACGCTTACGCTAAATGGAAGCACTTCGCCAAATAGTAACAACTATTCCTACCAATGGACGACAGTGGACGGCAATATTTTGTTAGGGGATACAACACTTACACCTATAATTAATCAACAAGGAAGTTACCAACTGCTTGTAACCAATATGATAAACGGTTGTACCAACACATCTTCTGTGGATGTATCTGAGAATTTTGATGTAGCGACACCTGATGCCGGGGAGTCTGCGACCTTGGGCTGTACACAGACAACGGTATTGCTCCATGGAAACATTGTGCCGAGTACGGCTAGTTTTGAATGGGTGACCGTGAATGGAAACTTTGTTTCTGGGGCGTCTTCTCTCACCCCGGAAGTAAATGCCGGTGGTGATTATTTCCTTGTGGCTACGCACCCGGTTTCGGGTTGTACCTCCGAAAGTGTAGTTACAGTTTCCCTTGATCAGAATGTTCCGCAAGCTAATGCAGGAACGGCAGAAGATTTGACCTGTGTATTGACTAGTGAATTCCTAGATGCTTCTAATTCGTCTCAAGGTAGCAACTTTATTTATCAATGGACAACTACTGACGGCAATATCGTTCAAGGAAATACTTCCTTACACCCGGAAGTAGATATGGCCGGTACCTATCAATTGGTAGTGACCGACACAACTAACGGGTGTACTTCTTTGTCAACAGTCGTTGTTGAGCTCAATAATCAACCTCCTTTAGTGGATGCCGGAAACGATGCGGTTATTAATTGTAACTCTCCTGTTTTGACTATTGGGCCGGATGTTCCTTCCGGAAATTCAAACCTAACCTATAACTGGACAACGACAAATGGAAATATTTTATCCGGTTCCGAAAGTGAAAACCCGACCATTGATGCCCAAGGCACTTATCATGTATTGGTTACGGATATGACCAATGGTTGTACATCAGAAGATCAAGTAATGATAAGTGAAGATTTGAATTATCCCACAGTTAATTTGGTGGGTGATGATGAAATTACCTGTACGGCTACCTCTGCAACTATTTCGGCAACTGCTACGGGAGCAGGGGACGTACAATATGATTGGACAACAACCGACGGGAATATCCAGCAAGGTAATGGGACTAATGCCATTGTCACAAATCAGGCTGGGTTATATGTCGTAAAGGTCACTAATTTGGAGAACGGATGTGCCATTTCGGATAGCTTTGAAGTCCAAGCGAATGTTGTATTGCCGGAAGCGACAGCAATGGTAACTGGTATGTTGACTTGTAGTGTGGATTCGGTCAATATTTTGGGGGCGGGTTCCAGTATTGGGGGAGATTTTGTTTATTCTTGGTCAACACTAGATGGTCACATCGTCTCACAACCTACGGTATTAGATGCTGTTGTTGATGAGCCGGGTACTTATACTTTGGGAGTTACCAACGTAAATAATCATTGTGCATCTACATTTACGGTTCAGGTTGAAGAGAATATGGAGATTCCTCTAGTAGATGCAGGTGTCCAGCAAACTTTGTCTTGCGGGGTTGATAGCTTACAACTGTCGGGGTCGGGGAGTAGTAACTTCGGGAATATTGATTATTTGTGGACTACTCAGACAGGAAGTATCCTTTCGGGAAATACGACTTCAACTCCTTTTGTAAATGCTTCGGGAACGTACTATTTGTTGGTTACAGACGCATTAAATGGCTGTTTGGCTGTAGATAGTGTTTTCATCAATCAAGATATTAATGTCCCAATAGTGGACGTTGGGCCGGATGCAACAATTAATTGCCAAACAAGCAGTATTGCCTTAGGGACTACGAATACTTCAACAGGGTCTAATTTTAGCTATCATTGGACCGCATCAAATGGTGGTGTTTTACCGGCTTCCGCCAATACCCCATTTATTACAGTTACAGATGCGGGGACTTATGAATTGGAAGTCATTAATACCGATAATGGTTGTAAGTCAGTATCAGTCGCTGTGGTAGAGAAAGACATGGACTTGCCCCAAATTGATCCAGGACTGCCGGTTGAACTAAATTGTTTAGTAGATTCAATTCTTTTAGGTGGGCCTTCTACCAGCTCCGGAGTAGAATTTTCTTACGAATGGACTACCACGACCGGACATATCCTTTCGGGAAGCAATAATGCTCAAGCAATGGTCGATCAGCCTGGGATATATTCCCTTTTGGTATCAAATACAGAGAATTTTTGCGCAAGCGAACTAAGTATTTCAGTTACCCAAAATGTGGAGAAGCCACTTGTGCATATTAATCAAGCGGATACGATTACTTGTATGACTCCATCAATTGTTCTTTCCGGAAACGGGTCAAGCGTAGGAAGTAATTTTGATTATCAATGGACGACAAGCATCGGTAATATTGTTGCTGGTGATAAAACCTTGACACCAGAAGTGAATCAACCTGGAAGTTATGCTTTACAGATTGTCGATTCGACCAATGGATGCATCTCCATGGATAGTGTGGATGTTTTGAAGGATAATTCTCAACCAACTGCATTTATTGAGCCGGATTCAATGCTTACTTGTTCTGTGAATGAATTGTATTTAGATGCGTCCGGGTCTTCTGTCGGTAATGAATTTGAATACACTTGGACGACCACTAATGGAAATATTATCGCCGGAGCAGACTCTTTGATTTTGCATATTAACCAGCCTGGAGACTATCATTTAAATGTCACGAACTTGTCCAATAATTGTGTGTCTTATGCAGATATAACCATTGTTGAAGATGTATCTGTTCCGATTGTAGAAGCGGGCGCCAATGTTACTCTAACCTGTGGAGATAGTACGGTGATGTTGAATGGTCTAGGGTCTGCTGCCGGTGCACAGTTCTTATATCAATGGTCATCTCTTGATGGTAATTTATTGAGTGGTAATCAATCACTAGAGCCGATTGTGAATCAAGTAGGTACTTATTTTTTGGTCGTTGAGAATACCATAAATGGTTGTAAATCAATGGATAGTGTTGTGGTTGTGTCGGATATTAATGCCCCGGTTATTATGGTTTTAGATAGCCCTAAACTAACTTGTGATGTGTTGGAAACTATCATTGATGCCTCTAATTCTAGTGGCGGTCCGGATTTTGAGTATTCTTGGTCAACGCCGGATGGTCATATTCTTACCGGAGCAAAAACAAATAGCCCTCTGGTGGATAAGGAAGGTAAATATGTCCTAAAGTTAACGAATATACTGAATGGCTGTACGACAATTAAAGAAGTCAATGTCGAAAAAGATATTGAAGAGCCTTCCATTGATGGCGTTGTCAGTGAGTCAATTACTTGTAAAGTGCCTGCCGTAGAGATTCAAGCTTTGGCGTCAGGTTCCGGTAGTAATTTTGATTACGCATGGACGACGACTAATGGACACATTGTTTCAGGAGAATGGACACCACAGCCAATGGTTGATAGTATGGGTACCTATTCTTTGGTTGTGAAAGATTTAAGTAATGGTTGTACTTCTGAAAAGGATTTTGCGGTATCCCAAAATAAAGAAAAACCGGATTTATTGGCCGCAACTCCTTCCGATATTACTTGTAAGTCACCTACTGCGGTCTTAAGTGTCTCCTCTGACAGCAATGTAACTTATGACTGGACTGCCCTTTCGGGAAATATAGTGTCCGGAGTGGATTCTTCATCCATAACTGTTAATCAGACAGGGGTTTATGAAGTTCATGCGATAGATTCCATCAATGGTTGTACAGCTTCCAAAACAATTTCGGTCAATGAAAATCTAGAAAAACCTGTGGCAGATGCAGGGGCTGATTTTGAGATTCCTTGTACGAGCGATTTCGTTGAGATAGGTCCTAATAGTGTTAATCCTAATTATATTTATTCTTGGAGTACTGCATCCGGCAATATTATCTCGGGGAGTGGTACTGCTCATCCAATTGTGGCCGCAGCAGGAATCTATAGTTTATCTGTAGAAGACAGGGATAATGGTTGTTTACAGGAAGATATGATGATGGTTACGGAGGCTCCCAAGGTAGTAGATTTAGCCCTTGATGTTAATGGAGTTACTTGCAAAGGGATTGATGGAGTTATTGCTATAAAAAGTGTTACAGGAGGCACACCTCCTTATCTATTTTCCTTTGATAATGGGGCTAGTTTTAATAGCTTACAGGCAAAAGAAAACTTGCCAAGTGGTTCTTATAAAGTGATTGTACAGGATGCAATGGGATGTGAATATGATACTTATGCGCTTGTTTCATCTGCAATTTCTCCGAATATTCAGACTGAAGATGTTTACTTTATCGAGTTAGGGGATAGTATTCAGCTTCAGGTGTTTTCGAGCCTGTTGCCCGATGAGATAGATACTATTATTTGGAATCCGACGGATGCCCTTTCTTGTACAAACTGTTTAAATCCAATAGCAAAGCCGACTATTTCCAGTAACTATGATGTCTTGGTTATTGATCAAAATGGATGCGATGCTTCTGCGCGCATTTCAATTTTTGTTAGTGACCCGGATGTCTATATCCCTAATGTTTTTGCTCCCGGTAGTACTAATTTGGCGAATAGTAGTTTTTATATTCACGCAAAGTTGGAAAAAGTTAAGGAAATTACTTCTTTATTTATTGTGGATCGTTGGGGAGATATGGTCTTTTTGAATGAGCATTTTATGCCAAATGACCCCTATTCAGGCTGGGACGGAAAATTCAAAGGGATTGATTTGCCTCCTGGTGTTTTTGTTTACCATGCTATTGTAGAGTTTGTTTCTGGAAAGATAGTTTCTTATTCCGGTGATGTAACAATAATTAGATAAAGCTAAGGTGTGCAGGTGCTAAAAAAACAGATAAAAAGAATAGTTTTTTGCTTTTTTTTTACATCTAACAACTTTTTTACATCGTATAGTAAAATATCTACTATGTGTTATAAAAAATTGATTTATAGTCATTTATAAATTAAATTTTGTGCAAATTTTAAAGTTTTATGTTTATTCAATCTATTTTTTTAAAAATAGAGCTTGTTCCTGAAGTTTTTTAGCAATTCTCTGCACTTTTTATGCAGTTCCTTTGCTGATAATCCATGTTTATTTTTTTTAATGGATTGTCAAAATCATTTAGATTCTCACTTACAGGGGGTAATAT
>JANTGI010000105.1 GCA_024762995.1 Saprospiraceae bacterium
AAAAAAATAGAAAATGAATACCTATCATCCGGCATGGACATTAACTTTTTTTGTAGGCACTGTGGTTTTATTATTTTTAATATTCAGACCGGTGACCGGCTGGTTTTGGTTGCTCAAAAAAGGAAAAAAAGTTGACAGCAAAGTCATTACGGAAGACATCCTAAAGCAATTATTTTACGCAGAAGAAGAACAATCCGAGATGAGACTCAACACCATGATTGGCTCACTAAATCTCCGAGAAAAAACCTTGCTGCCCATCTTGGAAAAAATGAAGTCCGGTGAGTTGATTCAAGCTAAAAAAGGCCGCTACACCCTTTTGCCGAAAGGCCGTGAATATGCGCTAAAAATTATTAGAGTCCATCGCCTTTATGAAAAATACCTTTCGGAAAAAACAGGTTTTGACAAAAAAGAATGGCATGGAAAAGCAGAAGAAATGGAGCACCTAATGAATGATAGCCAAACAGAAGATTTAGCCCTAAAATTGGGCAACCCAAGATATGACCCGCATGGCGACCCCATCCCAACTACTGAAGGAGAGTTAGCACCTGTCGAAGGAGAGCGCTTAGCAGAATTACCGGTGAATACCATCGGAAGAATTGTCCATATCGAAGACAAACCGGAAATTATTTATCGTCAGATATTGGCGGAAGACATTCACATCGGCTCCCAAATACGAGTCCTGGAGTCTAACAATCAAAGAGTCCGATTCTTTTCAGAAGGAGAAGACTATGTATTGGCGCCAATGGTCGCAGAAAACATCACCGTCTTGATACATGACGAGGAGGAGATATACGAAGATGCGGTTAGGCTTTCGTCCTTAAAACCCGGAGAAAAAGCCAAGGTCGTCTCTATCTCACGCGAAAGCCGGGGGGAAGCCCGCAGGCGATTGTTAGACTTAGGCTTTGTGATGGGGAGTGATGTCCGTGTTGACTTAACCAATCCTTTGGGCGACCCCACCGCCTATTTGATCAAGGGAGCCACCATTGCCTTACGAAAAAAACAAGCCGATAAAATACTCATAAAGAAAGAGTTATGAATAAAATAGAACTACCCAAGTCAGAATGTGCCAGTTGTCCGCATTACAGTACGGAAGGTCTCAAAAAACTGGGTGTAGATACCCATGGAGTGGACTTTGTCGTTGCCTTGGCCGGCAACCCGAATACCGGTAAGAGCACCGTATTCAACGCCTTGACCGGATTAAAACAACATACCGGCAACTGGCCCGGCAAGACCGTCGCCAGAGCAGAAGGAGCATTTTCTTTTGCAGATAAAAAATACAAAATTGTCGATTTACCCGGCACCTACTCTCTGCTTTCCACCTCTATTGACGAAGAAGTCGCCCGTGATTTTATTCTTTTCGGGAAACCGGATGTAACAATAATCGTGGTGGATGCAAGCCGATTAGAACGCAATCTAAACCTTGTCCTACAGATTTTAGAAATAACTGACCATGCTGTTCTTTGCCTAAACCTAATGGACGAAGCCAAACGAAATAAAGTAGAAATAGACACCCGAAAACTTGCTAAGGATTTAGGGATTCCTGTCGTCCCCACTATTGCCCGAGACCAGAAAGGCATCCCCGAACTGTTACAAGCCGTGCACGATGTAGCCACCGGAAAAATAAAATGCAAGCCGCATAGAATTAAAAATATAAACCCCAAAATAGAGCAGGCTATTTCTAAATTAACCAAAGAAATTAAATCACAGTTTCCCGACCTGCCCAATAGCCGATGGATTGCTTTCCGCCTTTTAGAAGGAGATGAGACTATTATTAATGCACTAAAAAACGGGACATTGACTTAGTTTTTTTAATTTCATCAGTCCAAAGCATCCATAAATGAGCAAAGACATCCATAAAATCTTAAGCCTATCCAATGATCTTCGCTGGTCTATCGGAGAAGATTTCCATGACCATCTCATCGAAGGCATCTATGCAGATGCCGCCCAGATTGCCGCTCACTCCGTAACTAAAAAAGGACAGCGAGCTCATACGCCTTTGGATACCAAAATCGACCGGATTGTAACCAGTCGCACTTGGGGTTTCCCCATTATGTTTTTAATGCTGGCCGGTGTCCTTTGGCTTACGATTATTGGGGCCAACTACCCGTCTGCCATGTTGGGAAAATTACTTCTTGAGACCATTTACCCAATGCTCAAAAACGGAGCGTCAGCAATAGGAATGCCCTGGTGGTTGGATGGACTGTTCCTTGATGGCGTCTATCTAGCCACAGCGTGGGTGATTGCGGTCATGTTGCCCCCGATGGCTATTTTCTTCCCATTGTTCACCCTATTGGAAGACTTTGGTTATTTACCGAGGGTGGCGTTCAATATGGACAAATTATTCAGCAAGGTGGGAGCACACGGTAAGCAAGCTTTGACCATGAGCATGGGATTTGGTTGCAATGCTGCGGGAGTAGTAGCAACGCGAATCATTGACAGCCCACGGGAAAGGTTGATTGCTATTATTACCAATAACTTCTCATTGTGCAATGGTCGATGGCCGACTCAAATATTGATTGCGACCATTTTTATTGGGGCCATCGTTCCAAGTTACTTATCCGGGCTCGCCTCCATCGGCGCCGTAATTGGCATTGCGATGTTGGGGATATTTTTTACTTTTTTCTCATCGTGGGTGCTTTCACGCACGGTGTTACGAGGCGAGGTGTCCACGTTCCATTTGGAACTACCACCTTATCGCCCACCCCAATTTTGGAAGACCATATATACCTCTTTAATTGATCGGACTTTAGTGGTATTGTGGCGGGCTATTTATTTTGCGGCACCTGCCGGTGCGGTGATTTGGTTAATTTCAAATATTCATATTGGCGATACGGTTCTTGCTGAAAGGTTGATTCATGGCATGGATGGTTTTGGCTATTTGCTTGGATTAAATGGGGTCATACTGCTCGCCTACATCGTAGCCATTCCGGCCAATGAAATCGTCATCCCCACCATCTTGATGTTGACCGTCATGGTAACAGGAGTAAACGGCTTTGGAGAAGGCAATGGAGTACTCTTTGAATTAGATTCGATTGCTGATACAGAAGCCATCCTACGGGCAGGGGGCTGGACCTTACTGACCGCCATCAACTTAATGATTTTCAGCCTGATACACAATCCTTGCAGCACGACCATTTATACCATCTACAAAGAAACCAAAAGCCTAAAATGGACCATCGTAGCCAGCATAATGCCCGTAATTTTGGGATTTATCATTACTTTTTTGGTGGCCCAAATTTGGCGACTACTCGCCCACTAATGCTAACATTTAGTCAAAAACCCACTAAACTTGACGAGAACCAAAATTTATGCCTATATTCGTAAGAAAAAAGCCGTATGAGACTAATGATGCCACTTTTAGCGATGTTAATCATTCTGACAAGCTCTACTTGTCGGGACACCTCCAACAAAACACCAAACAACAAGGAGACACCATTAAATATCCTCGATACACTTTGGCATCTTCAATCCTTGACCCTTGCGGGAAAAAGCCAAGCCATTTATCCTGCCACCCTAAAAATAAATGAAGCAAAAATTTCCGGTAACGGCGGCTGCAATAATTTCTTTGGGAAATACAAGATTGAACAAAATCGTCTGACTATTTCTAATATTGGTGCAACAAGAAAATACTGCCCAAAAACCGGTAAGTTTGAAAGAAAATATCTATCCGCCTTAGAAAAGGTGACCTCCTATAAATTGGAAAAAGAAAGACTCATCCTTACCCTTCCTGACGGACAAATCATCTTCTCACCCCAACCCACAAAAATAACTCAGAATGATGCAGAAGGCACTATCTATGATATAATTTGGCATCTAAAATCCTTCTCTAAAAAAGGACGCACCCAATCCATCCAACCAACCATCACCTTACTAATCGGCAAGAAAAAAATCTCCGGCAATGGTGGTTGTAATAGTTATTTTGGTCAATACCGAAAAGAAGGCAATCGTTTTACCATATCCGGTATCGGTGCAACAGAAATGTATTGCAAAGAAACCAGCAATCTGGAGAATGATTATTTTCAAGCCTTGGAGAAAGTTTCTTCTTACCGATTCGGTGACAACCAATTAGTTTTGATATATCCTGACGGAGAACTTATTTTCGGAAGGAAATAAATGTTGCAAAGACCTACAAATATCCAAATATAGCTTACCAACTCAAGATTTATGATTTTGCAAATCGTTGATTGGATTAAGCATATCGCTTTTAGTTTCTGCCCAAGACATCTACCTTCAAGCGGTCAGGTCGATTAGCAATTTCCCAGGCGGTATAAAAAGTAAGCTTGCCAATTTTGGCCATCTTGTCAAAGTTAATCTTATCAACGGTATCCGTTGGTCGGTGGTAATCTTCATGTGTCCCATTAAAAAAGAAGACAGAAGGAATATTATTTTTAGCAAAATTATAATGATCCGACCGATAATAAAAGCGATTGGGGTCGTCCGCTGCATTGTATTTGTAATCGAGAAGCAATTTTGTGTGACTATTGGCTGATTTTACGATTTTATCCAAGTCCGTACTCAGGCGGTCTGCCCCAATTACATAAATGTAATTAGGATTTCCGGCATGAGTCTCATCCACTCTTCCAATCATGTCAATATTTATATCGGCGACGGTATTTTTTAGTGGCACCAAGGGAGCATGTACATAGTAGCGGGAACCTAGCAAACCTTTTTCTTCTCCGGCCATCCACATAAAAACAAGGCTTCTTTTGGGTCCGTTTCCGGATTCTTTGGCTTGCGCAAAAGCATGAGCGATTTCGATAAGTGCCGAAGAACCTGAACCATTGTCATCCGCCCCATTATAAACATCCGTACCACGCTTACCCAAATGATCATAGTGAGCAGAGATAAAAATATATTCATTTTTTAATTTTGGATCGCTTCCTTCCACAATCGCCAGCAAGTTCGCTCCTTTTAATATTTTTCGCTTTACGGGCATAACGACCTTCATCGCAACGGGGACACTAAAATGCTTGGGTTTTCCTTTTTTAGCTATTTTTCGCTGATACCTTTGCAATTTTTTGTATTTTTTCCCTAGGAGAAGCTGAGCGGTTTGGTGTGTAATTTGAAAATTATTAGCCATTTTTCCTTCCGGATGAACCCCTTCTCCCAGCTTCCAACCTGAACCCGGCACCGGGAATAAAGACAGGGTATCCTTTATCACCAAGACGAGTTTCACGCCGTGTTTCAAGGCCGTATCATATTTGCGCAAGTCATTATGAGACCAATCGGAAGCCGCTTTGGTCGGAGATATAAAAAATTCTCCATTCTTACGTGGTTCCCCTTCCAGAATAACAATCACCTTCCCCTTAGTCTCAACACCCGCATAGTCGCTATAACTCGCATCATCTATTCCATACCCCAAAAACAAAACTTCATCAACATTTAAAGAGGGTAAATGAGCATTGGTGGCCAAATCTGCGGCATAGTCTGCCGTAGTAAGAGAAGTATTATTTATGTGGATACTTCTCTTGCCCCAAGCCTCCTTATGAAATACAAATGGTTGAAAATAGGAAGGAATACCCAAACTATCTTTTTTTCCGAAAGGAGCAATATGATAGTTCTCTAAACGCCCTTTGATGTATTCAGCGGCTTTTTTCAGACCGGCTGTTCCGGTCTCTCGACCTTCCATCCCATCACCGGCAAGAATCATCAGATGCCGCCTTAGACGTTCGGGTATAATAGTTTCTGCAAAAACCCGGCTTATTCCTTCATTATTGATGACAGTTGGGGGTGTGGACTGTGCCCGAGTATTAAAAGAGCAAAGTAAGCAAAGGACAAAAAATACAATTCTCATGTTCTTTATTTTGTAATGATTAAGGCGGGCATTTAGAATTACCTGACAAAAAAAAAGCAAAAACAAGAGAACAACCAATGACCTACCCGACCAAAACAAGAATCACCTTATAGGAATTTTCTCAATACGTCTTTGATGCCGTCCTCCTTCAAAAGGCGTTCTCAAAAAAGCTTTCAGCATCTCTTTGGCCAAGTTTTCGGAAACGAATCTGGCAGGAATAGCGAGTACATTCGCATCATTGTGCGCTCTGGCTAATTCGGCGACTTCAATATTCCAGCAAAGTGCTGCCCGAATGTAGGCGTACTTGTTGGCGGTTATAGCGACCCCATTACCGCTTCCGCAAATCACGATGCCAAAGTCCACATCCGGCTGCTTCACATCTCTGGCTACGGGATGCACCGAATCCGGATAATCCATCGACTCCGTTGAATAAGTACCGCGATCAATCACATCAATATCCATGCTTTCCAACAAGGCTATAATAGCCTTTTTGTGCAGAAAGCCCGCATGATCCGAACCAATTGAAATTTTCATAAACCTTATTTTTGAATTGCTCCCGGTTTTTGTTTTTGAAGCCCATTAGGCTGCTGCGGCAAATAGGGGGCAAATTTTTCTTGCAACTCCTTCGAGTAGGCATCATCACCCACTTGTCTAGTCATCGAAATCATATTGCTCATGATGGCTTGACTCATTGCTAGGTCATTTCGAAAACTGGATTGGACAACTTTTTGGTCAATAGAAGAGAAAAACTTCATATTATCCACTACGTTTTTTTCTAAAATCTTAAAATAAGGCTTTGCCTTTTCATATCCATCCGCTTGCAGATAGACATTTAACATCCGCATGGTATTGTAGTCATACTCAAAATTCATATCCGGAAAGCCTTTAAAATAAAGATCCAATAACTCAATGGCTTTATCCTTTTTTCCTTTTGCCACAAAGTCCTGTGCCGCACGCAAGATGACTTCTCGTTGAGACTGGATGGCCGCCCCATAACTATGGTCCACAAATAATTCTTTTTTATCAAAATTACCCCACCAGAATTTTTTCACATTTTCCAGGACAATTTCAGGGGCGACACGTCCCATATAAGTCACTCCCCCGTTGCCACCGGGACCGCGTTGACTTGGAGATTTAATCGGAACAATCCTAGAGGCGAGCCCTTCCAACTGTAAATAATCCTTATACCAAGCGACTTTTTCTTCCCGGCAAGTTACCGCAAAATAAATTGGGCGTTCCCATAGATTGGAAGCGATAATATCCAAGACTGCCAACTGATCTTTGAGCAAATAAGCACCGGTAAGTTTAAGGTCTAACCTTGGGACTATTTTTGAGGTATCTTCAATACCTACGACCCCTTTGGCGATGACTTCATCTTTATTCACAGGGATAAAGACATTTTTTGTTGGAAAATAAGACACTGCCGGCTCTCCCTTTTGCTTACGCAAAGGATGAGACTCCCCGGCAAATTTTAATGCCGCAGTCGCCGGCATAATCGGCCCGTCTCCTTCCCGTACCAACGGAGCCAGATACAACATATTTCGATAATATCCTTGATAAGCCTTTTTCGGGATGGTCATCTTTATCCGCGGAGAGTCATTCACCTTGCGGCGAACCAAATCAATATACCAATCCACGGCGATTAAGCTCAAATTTATGACCCGGACATCTGTGCGAATCCCTTCTATTTCTTGGGCATACCATAGCGGATAAGTATCATTATCTCCATAAGTAAACACGATGGCATCTTTGGCGCAAGACTCCAAGAAATTATGCGCATAATCTCTCGCTGCCGTAATGTCTTTCCGTCCCATATCATCAAAATTCTGAGTACCCATCAATATCGGAGCTGAAAGTACTAATGCCGTTGCAATACCTGCCGGCGCAATGCCCTTCATGGACATTTTTTGCGTAAGCCCTTGGAAAATAGCGAGGACACCCATACCGACCCACATCGCATAAGCAAAGAAAGAACCAATAAAAACATAGTCCCGTTCACGAGGCTCATTGGGTGGCTCGTTGGCATAAACCACTAAGCCGACTCCCGTAATCAAAAACAAGAGCATCAAAGCCGCAAAATCCTTTGGGCGACGAATCAGATGAAAAACCATACCAATCAACCCGAACAAAAAGGGTAAAAAGTAATAGGTATTTCGAGATTTATCATTTTTCATTTTGGGCGTAATCTCACTCTGATCAAACCCAAGGTGTGCGTTATCAATCGCATTAATTCCCGATATCCAGTTCCCATCACTAGCGTCCCAGGCATAAAAACCTTGGGCACCGTTCTGTCTTCCGACAAAATTCCACATAAAATACCGCCCATACATCCAAAACATCTGGTAATCCCAAAAGAATCCGATATTATCTTTCATCGTCGGCTTGCCTTGATTTCCTGTCCACATTTTATAAAGTGTGGGTCGGGGCTCATTCGCATCATACATCCTTGGGAAAGTGACCTTATCGCTTTCTCTATACTTGTAGGACAATTTTTTGTCCATGACCACATACTTCTTACCATTCCAACCCAGACGATCTTCCTCTTCCGAGTCATAAGGCTTGGCATCAAATAAAGGCCCCTTCAACAACGAGCGTTCTCCGTACTGCTCACGATTCAGATATGGGAGCAACCGTAAAGCATCGGAAGGATTATTCATGTTAATCGGCGGTGCAGCATTAGCACGAACGACAATAACCCCATATACAGAGTAAGAAATAGCAACCAGCGTAAAAGCAAATAATAAATTATGAATATTAGGATGACCCAGCTTTCGCGAAAACCAAAGTCCGGCACCCAATAAACCTCCGATCACTATGGTGGCTGCAATCAAACCCGAGTGCCTAGGCAGCCCGCTATTGACCAAAGGCACTTCAAAGAATTTCCATAAATTCGGTATCCCGGTCACAATAAAAGTCTGCATGGCCAGAATAAGCAACACACCAACCACCATCGCTACACCTGCCTTCCATATGCTGCCATTTGGATATTTCTTAAAAAAGTAGAGTAAGGCGATGGCCGGAAAAACCAACAAACTCAATAAATGCACTCCCAAAGACATCCCGGCAGACACCAACGAAAATATCAACCAACGATCATTTTCCGGATCATTCGACAAGGCATACCACTTGACAGCAGCCCAAAAAGTCATCGTCGTAAAGAAGGTGGACATCGCATAGACTTCGCCCTCTACCGCTGAAAACCAAATAGATGGGGCAAAAGCCGTCACCAATCCTGCCACTATTCCCGCTCCGGCTACAGCCATATTCTGTCCCGCATTCAACTCTCCTTCACGCCCCACCAAACTCAACTTCCCAAAAAGCATCGTCGTCAGCGCCACAAACATCGCCGCAAAGGCCGTAAACATCCCCGAACTCAGATTAACCATAAAAGCAACATAAGACGGATCATCCGAAAGCATATGCCCCAACAAGGCAAACATCCGCCCAACAATCATAAACAACGGAGCTCCCGGCGGGTGTACCACCTCCAGCTTATCCGCTCCCGTCAAAAACTCTCCACAATCCCACAAACTTCCTGTCCGCTCAACTGAAAAGAAATAAACGATAAAGGCTATCGCAAATACAATCCACCCGGCAATACGGGAGGTACGCTTAAATGTACTCATTGGGTTTTAGTTTAGAATGGTCTCGATACCATCAATGTATTTTATGTGTAATTCACTCTGAACAAGAAACTTAGCAAAATCTATCTCTTAAGCCCTTGCAGGGAAATGCGCACAAAATTACAAAAATATCTTCATATTATTACTGTTTTTTAGGCATTTTTGTATTTGCTCATCATTCTTTAACGTTTGTATGCAGATATCCTTACCTTTGATGCGACAAAATTACTTGTGTTATGTTTAAATTAATCGTCTATGGAGTCCTTGGGTATGTACTCTACCGAATGGTTTTCCAACCTGCCCAAGAAGGTTATTTGGACAAGTCCAAACCTAGAATCATCAAGAAAAAAAACAACAAACCCCAGCCAAAAGATGGAGACTACACCGAATATGAAGAAATTGACTAAACCATCAGTCGTCTTTGAAGACCGGCAAATGATTGTCGTCAACAAACCGGCCGGAGTATTATCCCAACCCGATGCCCGCGAAAATATCAACCTTCTCTCGCTTGTTTCGGATTATATTGGACAACCTGCCTTTGTGGTTCACCGGATTGACCGTCCGGCCAGCGGGCTCATCATCTTCGGCAAAACACAGAGAGCAGCCAATGAGCTATCTGCTTTTTTTCGCAAGAAAACCATCCAAAAAGAATACTTAGCACTCGTCGAAAAGAATAAGCAACTAGCCCCAAAAGGGCGCTTGGAACACATCCTTAAAAAAAATGGAAAAACCAATAAATCCTATCCATCTCCTTCCGGAAAAACAGCCATCCTTGAATACGAAATCCTACAAACTCTAGACCATTACTACCTAGTCAAGGTGAATCTAAAAACAGGGCGTTTTCACCAAATTCGCGCCCAATTTGCCGCCATCGGCCTCCCCATCAAAGGAGACAATAAATACGGCGCCAAAAGAAACAATCGCAACCGCTCCATCCATTTACACGCTTGGAAAATACAACTTCCTTCTTATCCTGTTTTTACGGCTGCCTTGCCGACAGAAGACCCCCTTTGGAAGGTCGTGGAGACAATCATCAAAGAGAAAAATTAAACAAAATACAATCTCTTTCCCTATATTCTTTTGATACTGCCAAAGTCAAAATTGCTTCAAAAAAACAGCAATTTTTCCCTTTAATCAAACCAAAATCGATTTTCATCAAACCAATATTGGCAGTACATCGGATTTCACTTAACTCGGCACCCAAATTGCGCGCATACATACGAATGTGTAGATGCCCGCAGTTTTCTAACCTAAAGTGCCCTTTTTATAGCCTAAAACCAGGGACACTAAAGTTCCGATAATTTTAATGCGCCAAGCATCAGCCCTTATTTTTCAACAAAAAAAATAAATGAATGAAGAATTTTTACATTTTTTCCGGAGTCAACAAATCAACCTATTCTATTGACTACGTTGATGAGGTCAACATGGCACCAAAAAACCCAAAAAGCATCAGCATATCCACAGCTGTGGAAAGCATTTTCAACGCATTATGGAAACCGAAGAAGCCACTACAAAATGTTAAGTTAATGGCCTTCTTTTACTTAATTATCGCATTGTTAGTAAGCCCACTAACCGGTCATGCACAACACTTCACCCCCGAAAATACGGGCACTAATCCAATTAAAGATCCGTATATGTTCCACGTAATGGAAGACAACACCGGTAATATTTGGATGAGTACAGCAGGAGGACTAACCAAGTTTGATGGCACCAACTACACAAACTATAGTTTAGCTGACGGCATAGTTTCACCTTTTGCGAAAGTCACTTACCAAGATATATCCGGCAATATTTGGATAGGTACTACTGCCGGCATTAGCAAATATGACGGCACCACCTTTACAAACTACACAACCACCACAGATAGTCTAATTTATGACCGTATAAACACAATCTGCCAAGACAACAATGGGAACATGTGGTTTGGCACGGCTTCGAATTGGCCAGGAACTGTTGGTGGAGTTAGTAAATTTGATGGTAATACTTGGACTAATTATAATGTAAATTCAGGATTACCGTCCAATGAAATATATGAGATAATACAAGTGGGAAACGATATGTGGTTTAGTACTAAATATGGAGTTGCAAAGTTTGATGGAACCAATTGGATAACTTTCCATACCACAGACGGGTTAGTTTCCAATACCACCTATGCAATTGCTTCTGACAATGCTAATAACATTTGGATTGGAACAGATAGCGGGGTTAGTAAATATGACGGAACAAGTTTTACTAATTACACCACATCTGACGGCCTTTCTGATAACCGTGTTTATGATATATTGGTAGATGGCACTGATATTTATTTTGGCACAGAAAATGGCCTTTCGAAGTTTGACGGAACTAGTTGGACCCTCCTACCGCCATCCGGCTTAGCAAGCAACAAAATCAACTCTGTCTCTAAAGACAATTCAGGCAACTTATTAATTGGAACCGCTATCGGTGCCGCAAAAAAGAATGGTACCGGCTGGATTGAATATTCTACGGACGACAACGGAATGCTTAGCTCTTCTTCCTATGCTATTATTGTGGACAACAATGGAGACATGTGGACTTCAGGAATGGCCGGAGCTTCTAGATTCGACGGTAATACATGGATTGGCTACAACCAAAAAGATGGCCTTTCGGCAAACTACTTTTGGTCGATGTTAAAAGATAACTCCGGAAATATTTGGTTGCAAAGCACTAGCGACAGCAGCGTTACTAAATTTGATGGAACTACTTTCTCAAACATTCCACTTCCCCATCATTACGAAGAATGCAGCTATCTTGACCAAAATGGAAATGTATGGCTAGGCTCTTATTGGCTTGGTGGCGCCATCAAGTTTGACGGTGCCTCTTGGACCGTTTACAATGATTCAATCATCCCATCCGGACGAGTTTATTCTATCATGGATGACGCTCTGGGCAATATGTACTTCGCCACCGATAATGGGATTATCAAATTTGATGGTTCTACTTATTCTAATGCCACAGTGGTTCCTAATGGATACTACTCGGAGTTATTTCGTGACAGCCATGATAATTTATGGTTTACAGGATACAACACATACTACAAGTACGATGGCACAAATCTGACCACATTTACATCGGCATCTGATGGGATTACCGAAGGATCCTGTAATGACATCGTCGAAGATGCATATGGGCGAATATTCTTTGGTACCAACAAATCAGTGGACATGTATGATGGCAACTCTTGGACGACTTTTTCTACCGCAGACGGATTACCTGATGCCCGAATATTCTCTCTTGGCATAGGCTCCAATAATAAACTTTGGGTAGGCTACTCCGCTGCAGGCGTTTATTCCTTTGGAATACCTGTCGCAAATGAAAATCTAATGGCCGAAGCCCCTACAAAAATTGCTCCTAACCCAACCAACGGCACATTCCAAATAACTCCCCAAACTGACCATGGAGAAATAGAAATATCAACAGTTCTTGGTCAAGTGATACTCTCCAAACCTTTTGCTCACGCAAAGACTATTGATATAGACCTATCCAATTACCTGAACGGGGTTTATTGGGTAACCATCAAGTCCGCAAAAGGCACCCAAACCATGAAAATAATCAAACAATAAACATCAACCAATAGGATTCAATGCCGATGAAAAAGCACCTAACCAACTGATTGGTTAGGTGCTTTTTGTCATTGGGGCTAATAAGTCTATGAAAAAAACATCCCCAGCATCAATCGGCTACCGGTTTAATGGATGAAATCTCAAAATAGTATCCCGCAAATAAGCCGTATCCAAATGAGTATATATCTCTGTCGTCGTAATGGACTCGTGACCTAGCATATCCTGAACCGCTTTTAGATTGGCCCCGCCTTCTATCAGATGGGTAGCAAAAGAATGCCTAAAAGTGTGTGGGCTCACCTTTTTTTGAATACCGGCAGCTTTCGCCAAATCTTTGATCAGGAGAAAAACATAGACCCTTGATAATTTTTTGCCCCGTCGATTCAAAAATATAAAATCTTCGTGCTTAGGGTCAATATTCATTTGTTTGCGACGCACCCCTTCTATGTAAAGTCCAATGTGTTTTACGGCATCTTCTCCGATAGGGATAAGTCTTTCCTTGTTATTTTTTCCAACCACCTTGATTAAGTCAATTTCAGGAAAAAAATTCGATAATTGGA
>JANTGI010000106.1 GCA_024762995.1 Saprospiraceae bacterium
GAGCGATGGTAGCAGGGCTACCAGAGCGATGAGCAACGCAGTATAATCACAAAAGAAGCCGTATAAAATGGACATTTATTTTGGGCGTGTCCCTAAGTAGGAAGTACAGTAAAAAAAAACCATACTCCCATTCTAGCGTTTTTACTACCTAGCTTTGACTTCTTGTTTACTTTCGGCAATAAGTGTGGATATTTCTATGTTTAACAAAGACAATACCTTGTCGCTTAAGTCCAATTCTGTAAGAATGCGTTCTTTGGTATTGGTAAATGAATCCTTGGCATTTGTGAATAATTCTTGATAATATTTCACGCCATCCTTCATGTTCGCAACAAATCGGGTAAGGTATTTTTCTTGTTTTTTGTTCATTTCCTGTTTGGACTCATCAATTTTATCTTTCAAATAATTGATGTACATTTTCAGCTCCTTAATAAACATATTGGGGCGATCGGTGCGAGAGATGATATTGGTGCGCCCATACACATGATCCATCATTTGTGCCAGGCTTACCTTGCGGGAAAAATAGGCCATGTTTGGTCCGGGGCAAACTAAGACGGCTTCTTTTTCGACGGTATTTTCGGCTCCGTTTACCATAATGGCAGATGTTCCGAGACCGACACAAAGGCAAGACTTTTCGACGATCTTGCCGTAGGCGATTTCGTATTGATTTTGGCTAAGGTCTAATGTCCCAAGTTCGGCAATTTTTAGTTTTTGATATTGTCTGGAAGCGGTGCAGATTGGCTTTTCAGTAAATTCCGTATTATAAGTCAAAAAACGTCTTGGACAAGGACTCCCGGGGCGGCCGGCATCGACGAGTGCTTGTTTTTCCAAATCCTTAGTGTTGCCCCGAAGACTATTGAAAGGGATTCCTAAAGGAGAAATACCGCTGACAAATAAATCTTCTTCTTTGGCATTGGCCAACATGTCCATAGTAGCATCATCGACCAAGGTTGCTTCGGGAACCAATAAAAAAGGTGTGCCCCAGCCTACAGAATCTACTTTGAAATGGTCCAGTAAAAACTCATGTTCTTCATTGGTGCCCACCCCACCTTGAGCCGTAATTTTTAGGTCTAAGGTTTCTGTGGGAATGACTCTTTCTTTCTTTTCCAGGGCGGTTTTGAGTATGTCAAAGATTTCTGTGCGCAGTTCTTCCTTTCTTTGCTTAAACTCTTCTAAGATGGGCCCAAGTAAATAGCCATCCGTTGCGAAAGCATGTCCACCACAATTGAGACCCGATTCAATTCTGAACTCCGATACCCATAGACCTTTTTTTGCCAAAAACTTGCCTTGAATAATGGCAGAGCGATAATCACTCACTTTCAGCACAATTTTTTTCCGGATATATCCATCCATAGTCGGATAAAACCCGTCAAACTCTTCGATATATCCATATAGTCGCGGGTTCATACCTGCAGAAAAAACCAAAGAAGAAGCTAAATCGCTATTGGCAAATCCGCGGATTCCCGCAAAAGCATCATTGTATTCGATGGGTAATTTTTCTCCGTTTCTATAGTTTACCTGATCCACTTTGGTCATGATATTGACATCCACGCTGCCTTTGGATAATGTGGCTTGGGCCCAAGCTTTCACTTCTTCCAAACCGGGCATTTTCTTGATGAAGTCTTCAAATTCTTGCTTGATGGTAGAAGAATTCGGCAACATGTCCAAATATTTTTTCAGCTCGCTGCCCTTTTCGAGAGTAGATTCTTTAAGTGCTTCAAATTTTTTGGTGGCAATATCATTGATTAGGTTGAGATAGGACGTGATTCTTTTGGCCCGAAAATCTTCAATCTTGGTAGTGATTTCTTCATAGGGGAGTTTCAATTTCTCACAATACACCTTTCTCATTTTTTCAATCAATACGTCATCCCCAATGGATATTACGGAGTCGATGCCGTATTGTGCCACTTTTGCGGGTGTGTCCATTGTAAAGCCAAGTCCCATCACAGGGATGTGTAACGAATGCGCCTTAACCATATTCTTTGTTTTTTGGTAACTGTGAATGCGGCTCTGCTCTTTGTCATAAAATAGCTATTTTATGACAAAAATCGGCCCTATCTAAATAGTTACGTTGTTTGTTTTATTCCGTATTTAATGCATCTAATACGGCCTGTTAGTGTGCCCTATTTTCGAGAAGAAGGACATTTTACTTTCGCAAAGGTAAACTATTGAAAGGTTATAACGGCCCAAAAAGCAGATTATTTCTTATTTCTTTTCCCAAACTCTTTGGGTTATCCTTGCTAAAAGCTCCGATTGAAGCTCATTGTTGTAGGTCTAACTGACTCTTAATCGGTTATTCTAGAAGGGGAGCGGCCTTATATCTGACCATCAAAAAATTAGGCCATGCCTGATGGCATAGGCAATGGCAATAAATACAAAAGCGCCTATTTTCTGTCTAAAAACTTGGACACCTAAACGTGTGTATAACATATTGCACCTTTTTCAAGATTTCGGTCAATTCAAGCTCCATGGGAGTGGCATCTTTGTAACCCGCGACGTAGTGGCGGGATAAAAGCATACCCCAACTGCAAGCCATAGCAGGTTATGACGAACACTGGCGCAGTCTAGAATATTGCTTTTTGTGCAATCTGTTATACACATCACCTAAACCATTAGTTTATTTTTTCCTACTTTTGTGCAAATCATAAACAAAACCTTGAATTTTTCTCAAAAAGTTATTTGGATTACCGGTGCTTCATCCGGTATCGGTAGGGCTTTGGCAAAAAGCTTAGCGGCTCCCGGAGTGCAATTGGTATTGTCTTCCCGAAATCAAAAACAATTGGACTTAGTAAAGGCCGATTGTGAGCAATTGGGGGCCATATGCTTGGTTTTGCCCTTGGATTTGGCCGATTCTTCTCTTTTTCCCGAAAGGGCAGCGGAAGTAATCCGGAAGTTTGGTCAAATTGACTACCTAATTAATAACGGCGGGATAAGTCAACGCTCATTGCTCAAAGAAACCCCGTTAGATATCGACCGGAAGTTGATGGAAATCAATTATTTTGGCAATATTGCGCTGACCAAGGCAGTTCTCCCTTATATGCTTGCGCAAAAAAACGGGCATATCGTGGTGGTTAGCTCGGTGGTCGGAAAATTTGGATTTCCATTGCGCTCTGCTTATTCAGCGTCCAAACATGCGCTACATGGCTTTTATGAAACGTTAAGAGCCGAGTTAAAATCGGAGCATATTCGTGTCACCATTGCCATTCCCGGAAGGGTCAAAACTCAAGTTTCTGTCAATGCATTGCTCAAAGACGGTCGTGCCAGTAACAAAATGGACGAAGGTCAAGAAGCCGGTATTTCTGCGGAGAAATGTGCTCGTGCGATTATTAGAGCAGTCCAAGCAAATAAAAAAGAAGTTCTAATCGGTGGCAAAGAGATACTGCTGGTCAATATACGTCGATTTGTACCTGCCTTGTACTATCGAATCGTTGACAAAATAAAACCAACTTAAAAGTATGACAAAAGTAATTAGTGGCATCCAACAGATAGGTATCGGTATCCCCAATGTGCACGAAGCTTGGGGGTGGTACAATCGTCATTTTGGCTTTGATTTGCCGATGTTTGATGAAGCGGCGGAAGCCGGATTGATGTTGCCTTATACGGATGGGAAGCCCCAGCAAAGACATGCTATCTTGGCTCTGAATTTAAAAGGTGGCGGTGGTTTTGAAATATGGCAATATACGAGCCGGACACCACAACCCGCTGATTTTGAACTCCAATTGGGAGATTTGGGCATTTTTATCACTAAGATTAAGACATCTAATGTGTCTGCGGCTTATAAGCAACTTGCCAAAAATAAGACCAATCTCCTTTCGGAAATTGTAAAAATGCCCAATGGGGATATGCACTTTTTTGTGGAGGACCCTTACGGAAATATTTTTCAAATTGTCTCCGCTAATTCCTGGTTTAGAAAGAGTATTAATTCGGTTTTCGGGGGGGCTTATGGAGCCATTATCGGGGTGACAGATATGGCTAAGTCGATGGCGTTTTATAACGAGATACTTGGGTATGACACGGTGGTGTTCGATGAAGAAGGTGTCTTTGAAGACCTTAGTCAACTGCCCGGTGGAAACAAAAAGATACATCGTGTACTACTCAAACACAGTAAGGAAAGGCAAGGCGCATTTAGCAAATTATTAGGGCCTAGCACTATCGAGTTAGTCAAGGTTTTGGATAGAGCTCCCCAAAAAATATTTGAAAATCGCCTTTGGGGTGATTTGGGATTTATTCATTTGTGCTTTGATATCCGTAATATGCAGGCACTAAAAAAAGAATGTGAAAACTTTGGGCATCCCTTTACGGTGGATAGTGCCGATAGTTTTGATATGGGTGAAGCTGCTGGACATTTTGCCTATATCGAAGACCCGGATGGTGCGTTAATTGAGTTTGTGGAAACGCATAAAATCCCTATCGCCAAAAAATGGGGGCTTTATAAAAATCTAAAGAAGAGAAATCCGACCAAAGCACTACCCGATTGGATGCTAGGTGCGCTGCGCTTTAACCGAGTAAAGTTGTGAAGGCGAAAAGTATTTATTGACTAACTCTTTGCAGGGGACTACACCGTCAACATATACTGCTTTGGAGTAGTGCCAAATTTTTGTTTAAAAGCAGCAATAAAATGACTTGGGGAAGTATAGCCAATCATTTCGCTAATTTCGGAGACGTTATATTTTTTGGATTCTATGAGATTACGGGCATGATCCATTTTGTATTCAAATAGAAAATTAAATACTGTATCTCCATAGATTTGTTTAAAACCATCTTTTAATTTCTTTAAGGACAGACCGACTTCAGACGCTAATTCACTCAGGCTGGGTGGGTGGGCCACTCGATCAATAATGATGGTTTTGGCCAATAATATCTTTTTGACGTTTTCTTCATCTTTTAGAAACGGGCAAGCGTCCGACTCATCTGATTTGTTAAAATAGATACTTAGTAGCTCATATACTTTTCCTTGCGTAAAAAGCCTTTCGAGAGAAGGGCGGAGATGAAAATTGAGAATCTCATTGAGTACCACCAATTCCCTAGGCGACATTTCTTTCTTGAAATAATACTTTTTATCTTTTTGGTCGGTGTCCAAAAACTGAATCAGTCCGGCTTCTTCCGAAAAAAAACGATGAAAGCGTTCGATAGATACCAATAAGATAATGAATTTGGCTCCGGCATCTAATTCTAGGTGTATCGGCAACTGTTGGTTGGGGTTGTACAATAAGGCAGATTCCCCTTCCGGAATGGGCATCGTGTAATGCCCCCCGGCAAAAACCAGTTTCCCGGTTTGTTGGATGGCAAAGTGTATTTGTATAAATGTAGAAGCGACATCCCGGATATATTTCCCTTGCGCTGCGTCTGTATTTGTGCATCGGATTAAGCTAAACCCCGGTTCAATTTCTACTTCTCGAATTGAACTTTCAGCGATATTTTTCATAGTGGTGTTCGATTTTGTTTGGTGGTTTTTGGGTGATGAATCGGTTTAAGCGCTAAAGGAGTAGACAGAATTAATTGGTGATGCCCAAGAAAAGTTTTATACAGCATAGCAGACGAAAGGCCCAAAAAGGGGAGAAAAGTGAGTAAAAATCGGATTTAGGCCAGAAAATCTCCCCAAAATAGTTCAATAACCTATTCCGTGTGCGCTTTCGAAGCGAAGAATGGTTTTTTGCTTATGCAAATATAAGGAAAATTCTTCTACCGATATAAAAAAACCTTTGAGCGATATCATTTTGGAAGCTAGCGACACAAAAAAAACTTTGAGCGATATTTTTTTTAGAAAAACCATCCTACTTTTGCGCGTGTGTTAAAAAGAAGATTAGGCTTTGAAGAATATCCATCTTCAAGGTTGCTTTAGATTTTTGTTCAATAGCCCTGATTTATTTCAGGGCTGTTTTTTACCCGGACTTGACTGATTAGGTATCCTGCATTTGGGTAAGACCGGTAGTAGTTACAAAGAGACAAAAAAGAACAGTTTACATGAAACGACTCCTTATAGGTATGACAATCATTCTGTTTTCGTTGGATGTTTTTGCGCAAGCGGATACCCTACAATTGACAGGTAATGAAATAATTGTCACAGCGACAAAGACGAAGAGACAGCTAAGTACCGCCAGTGTTCCGGTTACGTTGATTCCCCAAAGAGAAATCACCCAAATGAATGCGCATCGTCTGCAAGATGTATTGGGAGAATATACCGGCTTAAATACGACTTCCAGTCCATTGGGCGCCGGCATCCAATTGCAAGGTCTTGACCCGGATTATACTTTAATTATGGTGGATGGTTTGCCGTTGATTGGGCGACTCAACGGGGTATTGGATTTGTCCAGGCTTTCAGTGGCTAATATTGCCCAAGTCGAAGTAGTCAAAGGGCCGTCGTCTGCCCTGTTTGGTTCCAATGCGCTTGCCGGTGTCGTAAACATAATCACTCAAAAACCAAAGAATCGCAAGCAATTTTCTGCTTCCGCAAAATACAGCTCTTTTAATACAATGGATTTTTCGGCGCAAGCGGGTCTGCGCCATAAGGCTTACGTTGGTCAGTTTTCTGTCAATTACTACTCTACGGGCGGCTATGATCTGGCTTCTAACTATCAAGGCTATAATATCTCCACGGACTACTATGGTAAAACGGTCTCTCCCCATCACAATTATTCAGCCAATACTCATAATGACTTTAAAATTTCTAAAAAAATCGACTTCATCCTCGATGGACGATATTTTAAGGAAATGGAAACGTATCAATTTGCCGATGCTCATCAGAATTTGGTGGATGGGGATGGGAGCATCAAAGATTATGCAATCACTCCCAGGTTGGTTTATCGGCTTTCGCCAAAATTTAAATCGACTTTGAAATATACGCATAATCAATATAAAACGGAGACCGAAGAGTTATTGGCGAGTAAGGAGATTTATAGCAAATCCTTTTATCATGAGAAATACAGCCTGGTGGAAATCCAAAATGATTATAAAATCTCCAAGCATCATGAAGTCAATTTGGGATTGGGCTATGAGAAAGAGTCGCTAAAAACCACCCGCCTTTCGGAGGATGAGACCTTCCCGGCAGACAACAAGTATATTTTCGCTCAATACATTTACAACCGAAATTCCAGAGCTAATTTTGTACTTGGTGCCCGCTATGAGAATCATCAAAATTATCAAGCACAATTTAATCCGCGTGCTTCTATCCGGTATAAATTATTTCCAAAAATTACGATTCGGGCTTCGGTGGGTCGTGGGTTTAAAAAACCCGGATTTAAGCAATTGTTTTTTAATTATACCAATAGCGCTATCGGTTATTCTGTGTTTGGAGCGAAGTATATCGAACAGGGAGTGCAGCAGTTATTGCAGAAGAATGAAATTGCTCTTGATCCGGATACCCACCGGCCAATTGTGTATCCCGACTTCGAAACCATTAAGAATAATCATGGATTGTTGAATGCCGAGTCTTCAATCGGCTCCAATCTAGGAGTGCAAATTCGGTCTTTCAAAAAGACAAAAATAGACATCAATCTTTTCAGAAATGACCTGAAAAACCTAATTGAAATTGTTCCGATTGCCTTAAAAACAAATGGCTGGCGGGCATATAGTTACCTCAACAAAAAAAGAGTCTTTACCCAAGGTGGTGAGATTGATGTGAAGTATTTTATTAATAAAAACATCAAAATATCAGCGGGCTACCAATATCTCGTCGCCAAGGACAAGGATGTGTTGGATGCTTTGGAGAAGGGGCAGGTATTTGCTAAAGACTTGGCGACAGGCGTTTCTTATAAGCTGAAGAAACAAGAATACGGGGGCTTATTGAATCGCTCCAATCATACCGCTAATTTAAAGCTTTTTGTATCTAATTTTTGGAAACAAACCTCCGCTAACGTTCGACTTTTTTATAAAGGTCGCTTTGGATTTACAGATTACAACAATAACCAAATACTGGATATTGATCAAGAATATATTCCCGGCTATTTTTTGATAAATACCGGCATCCAAAAACCATTTTGGAATAAAAAAGTCATGATTCAATTAGGGGTGGACAACCTGCTTGACTTTACGTATGCCACACAGGAATACACTATTTCTTCCCTTCCCGGAAGAATTTTCTTCACCTCGTTCACTTACAAATTCAACTAACAATGAAGTACACATTTTCGATTTTTGCCATCTTGGCTATGTTTCTTTCTTCTTGTAAAAAAGAAGATCCGGTCATTGCTCATCCGGATACCCAAAAAGTCTCCAATTTATACGCTCCGGCTGATGTTCGGGACCAAAATACGGGGCAGATTGTTCAGGAAAATCCTTTTGTCTATTTTAGCTTTAAAGAAGGGGGAGCAGTTGATTCAACGGCAAGTTGGGATATCGCCTTCAAGGGTACGGTTATTATCACCAACAGTGGGGTTAGTGGTACCGGAAATGCTAAATCCGCTATTGTCAATAGTACTTTTGCAGATGTTACCGAGGCGCCGGCCGATGACCAACTTCGGGTAGATGCAGCCACCGAATATGCGATTCCATGGGGTTCCGGAAACGGATGGTACAATTATAACCCAACCAATCACCTAATCAGCCCAATAGCCGGCAAGGTGATTGTGGTAAAAACCAATGATGGGAAGTATGCCAAGATGGAGATATTAAGCTATTACAAGGATGCTCCGGCGCAGCCCAACCCGGCTGTTGATCAAGGCAGTACACTGACCTTTAATTATGTCTATCAGGACAATGGTACGAATAAGTTTTGATTTTTCTAGGTTTCATGTATTTTCAGTACTTGCCTAGATAATTTCTATTCACGTTTGCCCTGCTGGTTTTCAGCAGGGCTTTTTTATTTTGACGAAGATTCCGAAGGACAATGAATCGGCTAGTGTTTGAATGGTGAATAAAATTCTGAAGTTTAGGCCTGCCTATCGCAGCATAGGGTGTAGCGGTGGGCAGACAGGCACTTCGGTTTTACGGTATAACCACATTCCAAAAGCACATTTTTAAAGCCAATTCTTCAACGGCTACCAAATCGGGCACAAAAAAAAGACCGTCCCCAAAAGGACGGTCTAAGTAGATTGTTTGCTTTAACTGTTTAGGTGTCCTTTTTAAGGTGAAAAAAAACAAACAGTTATGTATAAAGAAATTTACTTTTTGAGTAAGTCTCTGATTTCTGCGAGTAATACTTCGTTTGCAGGAGGTCCGGCTGGAGCTTCTTCTACTGGTGGTTTTTTGGTTTTGTTATATGCTTTGACTATTAAGAACATAACGAAACCAACAATAAGCAAATTAATAATGGTGTTAATCCACTCCCCGTACATGATGGCGTTTTCCGGCTTAGTAATTTTACCATCTGCGCCGACAACAGCTTCATCAAGTACTACTTTCATGTCTGCAAAGTCTAAACCACCGGCAAAGTGACCGACAAAAGGCATCGCAATTTTGGACACAAAAGAATTGATTACAGAGCCTAAAGCACCGGCCATAATCACAGCAACAGCAAAGTCAATGACGTTGCCGGTCATGATAAAATCCTTAAATTCTTTGAACATAGTTAATTGTTTTAGTTTTGTAATGTCACAAAAGTAAGAAAAAAAACTATTTCCCACTCATTTCTTGCCTTATTTTATTCAAAGCAGATCCTGCACGTACCCATTCAATTTGTTGAGCACTGTATGTATGGTTGACTTTAAACCGGTCTTTGGTGCCATCAGCATGCTTCAAGACCACCGTTAAAGGCTCTCCCGGCTTAAATTTGTCAAAGCCTAGAATATCCACCTGATCATCTTGGCGCACCTTGTCGTAGTCTTTGGCATTTGCGAAAGTCAAACCTAACATTCCTTGCTTTTTTAGGTTGGTTTCGTGTATTCTGGCAAAAGACTTAACAATAACCGCCTTGACACCAAGGAATCTAGGCTCCATAGCGGCATGTTCTCTGGAAGAGCCTTCGCCATAGTTTTCTTCACCGAATACAACGGTGCCGATGCCTTTCTTTTGGTAGGTTTTGGCAGACTCCGGGACTTCCATGTACTTGTTTTTGACTAAATTAAGTACTTTGTTAGTTTCTCCGTTGAAGGCATTTACGGCCCCGATTAGCATGTTGTTAGAGATGTTTTGTAGATGTCCGCGGTAAGTTAACCAAGGCCCGGCCATAGAAATATGGTCGGTCGTGCACTTACCTTTTGCTTTAATCAAGACTCGCATATCTTTCAATTGATCCACGGTTAATGGTTCAAAAGGTTTTAGCAATTGAATACGGTTAGACTTTTTGCTGACTTTAATTTTGACCTTGCTACCATCTTCCAAAGGCGCTTCGTAGCCGGGATCATCTACGGCAAATCCTCTAGGAGGTAATTCTTTACCGACCGGAGGGTTTAATTTGACTTTACGTCCATTTTCGTTGACCAATTTATCTGTTAAAGGATTAAATGTCATGTCTCCGGCGATGGCCATGGCAGTCACAATTTCGGGAGAAGCGACAAAAGCGTAAGTATTGGGGTTGCCATCTGCCCGTTTGGAAAAGTTTCTGTTAAAAGAAGTGATGATAGAGTTTTTGCGGTTGGGGTTGCGTGTTTTACGATCCCATTGACCGATACACGGACCACAAGCATTGGCTAAAACCAAGGCGCCCATCTCTTCAAAACTCTTCAAAAGTCCATCTCTCTCCACAGTATAGCGAATCATCTCTGAGCCGGGAGTCACCGTAAATTTGGCTTTTGTTTTTAGATGTTTTTTGACGGCTTGCTTGGCGACAGATGCTGCTCTTGTTAAATCTTCGTAGGAGGAGTTGGTGCAAGAACCAATCAATCCCACTTCCATTTTGGCCGGATAGTCATTTTTTTTGACAGCTTCCGCAAATTTTGAAATAGGCCAAGCCAAATCTGGTGTAAAAGGTCCATTCAAATGTGGTTCGAGCTTAGATAAGTTAATGTGAATCACTTCGTCAAAATATTTTTCCGGATTCTTATAGACTTCGGGATCTCCGGTTAGGTGTTTTTTTACTTTGTCGGCCAGTTTGGCGACATCCGCTCTTCCGGTGGCTTCGAGATAGCGTTTCATGGCTGCATCATAACCGAATGTGGAGGTTGTTGCTCCTATTTCAGCTCCCATGTTACAGATTGTTCCTTTTCCTGTTGCCGAAAGGCGCTTGGCACCCGGACCAAAATATTCAACGATGGCACCGGTTCCGCCTTTGGCGCTGACGATACCTGCGACTTTTAAAATGACATCTTTGGCGGAAGCCCAGCCACTCAACGTACCGGTAAGCTTGATACCGATTAGCTTCGGCATTTTTAGCTCCCACGGCATGCCGGCCATAACATCTACAGCATCTGCACCACCCACGCCAATAGCGACCATGCCAAGACCACCGGCATTAACGGTATGAGAGTCCGTCCCAATCATCATGCCACCCGGGAAGGCATAGTTTTCTAGGACAATTTGGTGAATAATACCGGCTCCAGGCTTCCAAAATCCGATGCCGTACTTATTAGAGACGGTTTTTAGGAAGTCATAAACTTCTGCATTGACATCATTAGCTACTTTCAGATCTTTGTCGGCGCCGGACTTTGCTAGGATAAGGTGGTCACAATGCACTGTGGAAGGTACCGCAGTCTTGTTTTTGCCGGCCATCATGAATTGCAATAAGGCCATTTGGGCGGTAGCATCTTGCATGGCTACGCGATCCGGCGAGAAGAAAACATAGTCTTTTCCTCGCTTATACTTCTTTAGTTTGGAATCAGGATGCAAGTGGGTGTAAAGGATTTTTTCCGAAAGGGTCAAAGGTGTTTTTATCTTCTTGCGTACTTTTTCAAGCTTTGCCGGAAGCTCTTCATACACCTTCTTAATCATGTCTATGTCAAAAGCCATACTTTTAGGTTTTTATGTGTAAAATCAGGCGGTAAAAGTACAAAACATATACCAAACCTTCTAGTATTTTGCAGACAAATTAGAAGGCATTAGCACTTGAACTACGTCTTTAATCAGACATTTTCCTTGTTATTTGTGTTAAATAAGTCCTAATCATTGGAAAAATATGGTCGTTTTGATGACTTTTGTCATAAAAAATACTTTTCTTTGCAGGGATAGTTGTCGTACATTTTAGATGTAAAGACTCCAAGAAATTTTGTTCAAAAAAAATAATTTCATGAAAAAAGTTCTTTTTCTTATTGCCTTCTTTAGCATTGCTGCTACTGTAAGCATGAATGCTCAAACTAAAGCTGCTCCATTGACTGCGGCTATTGAAGCTGCTAAAAATGACCCGAATATTATCCAAAAAGTAGGTCAAGATGGTCAAATATCTTTCAAGCAGAAGTCTGTTTGCTCTAAATCTGGAAGAGTAAGCTACAAGCCTGTTGAATATAATGCAGAAACTCAATCTTGGAGTGCTGCGTCTTGTTCTAAAGGGAATGCAGGTAGTGCAAGTAGCTGCTCCGGAAGTAAGGCTAAGTCTTGCGGAAGTAAAGGTAAATCTTGTTGCTCCGGAAGTAAAGGTAAATCTTGCGGGAAAAAAGCTAAGTCTTGTGGAAGCAAACCTTCGCAGTCCTAAGTTTATCACTTCTTGTTTAAAAGAGCCATTCTCGTCAGAGAATGGCTCTTTTTTTTGGGAACTAGAAGGCATGCCGTGTATCTACGCATCAAAAAATTTGACCCTGTCTGCCCGCTAAGCAGATGCAATTTACGCAAAAGTGGCTGTTTTCTGCTTAAAAACTGGGTGCCTAAATAGTTCGTCCCCCTAAATCTTAACAAATCGTCCCCAATAGTTAAAATCGGAACTTATAAACTGGACATAATAAGCTCCTTGCTTTATCTTGCTTACATCTAATGATATTTCATCTTTCCCTAAGGTCACCTGCCGACTTGAGACTAAAACGCCTTCACCGGAAAAAATGCGCACAGTTGCTTTGCCGACCTTTGGGGCATCAAACTCGATTCGTAGTGTTTTATTAACCGGGTTAGGTATTATTTTTAATTTCGGAGAGTTGGTGGGCTTATGTAGGGCGTCCGGTTCCGGGGTGATATGGATGGAGAAGCTACAGGTGTCGCTATTCCCACAACTGTCGATGGCCATATAGCTGACTAAGCTTGTTCCTAATGGGAGTGCACTTCCTGAAGTTGATCCTGCTATTTGAGTGAGTGAAATACCTGAATTGACATTGCAGGTGGTATTAGCAACAGGTATTTCCCAGTTAAAAATGGTATCCGTTTGTCCGATAGGCAATTCTATGCTTATGTCATTTGGGCAATTGATGCTCAAATCACCGGCAATGGGTGTGGAATCCACGACAATTTGAAAGGTGCAGGTATCGCTATTTTGACAACTATCCATGGCGACATAAGTAATATCGGTTGTGCCAACGGGAATAGCACTACCTGCTACAGGGCCGCCTATTTGCGAAAGCAAAATGTCCGCGCTAACATTACAAGTGGTGGATGCGACCGGAGGTGTCCAATCCAAAACAATGTCTGATTGTCCAACGGGCAGGACGATATTTATGGCAGACGGGCAATTGATGCTCA
>JANTGI010000107.1 GCA_024762995.1 Saprospiraceae bacterium
CGCTAGTTTTTGCCATAAAATGCCCTTTTTGCACCTGTTTTTGGTACAATTTTCTCACGTAGCCCGGCTACGCATCGAAATTTGCACCGTCAACAGGTACAAAAATGCCTATTTTCTGCCTAAAAACAGGAGCACCTAAACAGTTACAATAAAAGGTAACTATTTAGGTGTCCAATAGTAATTTTTACCTTTAAGTGCCCTTGGGCATCTGAAAACAAGGATACCAAAACAGTTACTAATTGAACGAATAATTTCCATTAACCTCATAAATACTAACAGATGTACACGCAAAAATTAAATCACGGATATGACACCTTATTGGATGCTATTAATGCATCCCGAAAAAAGGGATACACAGAAGAGTTTATTGTAAATGACCGGGGCTTTGAGAGCAGCCAAGGCAGGACTTATTTGCCGGAAGGTGTAAAGCACTTGACCGTTTATAGAATAGAAGGGTCGTCAGCGGATCCTGATAACGAAAGCATATTATACTTACTGGAGATGGTAGATGGTGTAAAGGGATGGATAAGTGATGCCTACGGTGTCTATGCAGACGAGAATTTGGCAGAAAAAATAAATAGGGTTAAAGGAAACTTACAGAGCTAACCGATGCCACTCCCTAGCGAACAAAAGCCTGTAAGACCGATAAAAACTTATCTTTTTGGCAAAAAATAAGCAGTAGGGACGATATTGATTATACTCTTAGGGTGGGATTAGTAGGTGATTCTTGGCTAATCCGCCCCCAAATTTTCAAAGTCTCAAATCCTTATACCGAAGTCCCGCTTACACGCAGAAAAGGAATCAAGCCAAAATCAAATTTGGGGGCATATCAGCAAAACCAAAATCCAAGAAAATACCCATGAAACGCCGCCTATTTTCCTAAATTAAATCGCAACGTAATACCGGAGCTTGTCGATACCGTAGGAGGACTGGACGAGGTCTTTGGAGTCGTCCTACGATGATCAAAGTAAAACTGCAAGGTCAAACGTTTGTTGATGTTATAATCAATGGTTGGTGACATCGAGAAGGTATTGGTTCCCCGAATAGGAATCGTAACATTCTGATCCAATTGATGATTAAAGGTAACATCATCTCTTAAAGAGAAATTCATTTTAATGACCAAGTTTTTAGCCTTAGGCTTTTTGGCTCCCCGGCTATTAGAAGGCTTTTTGCCATTCTTGCCATTTTTAGGTTCTTTTTTCTTCACCTTTTTCTTGCGTCCTCTTTTCTTCTTTTTGGATAGGAAGCCAATTTCCACATTTTTGATGGTATAGCCAAAGCCAAAAGTGACATCCGTAGTCTTGGTTTCGGCCAATTTATAATCCACAAAACTAAGGTCTAAGTTTCTTGCTTTATTGTAGGAAAAATTCAAACTCATGTCATTCTTCATCCGCATATCCAAACCAATTAAAGGATTAAATTGCTCACGAATAGAAATGTCCGGAATCTCAAACTGCGAATAATAGCTATAGGTATTTTCGTTGAGCTTATTTCGGTTATTGGGATCATAGTTCGTAGCCGTATTGTAGGCATTGACCGTCATTTTGGAAGAATAACCGTGCCGCAAACTAAAACTCCTAAACAATTCCTTAAACATCGGTATCTTAGAAAGACCGGTATAAGTCAGCTTCCAATTAGGGCGCGGTAAAGTTTTGAAGAAATTCAATTTCTCCACATTAGGGTCTGTTTTGGTGTAAGCCGAAAGGAAAGCAGGCACCAACACATCTTGCTGGAATCGACCATAACCTTCCACAAACCCGGTATCCACTTGATGCGCGGGCAATTCCGCCGGTACCGGCAAGCCTTGGTCCTTATAATTTTGAATTAATAACCTTCTGGAAATCACTTTTCGATTTTCTTCAAACTGATGGAATAGCCCTACAATATCCTTTTGGAAAATCGTATTTGCATTGTAAAAAGACACGGTATAAGAACCAACCGTCCTAGGCAAGGCATGGACAATGTCTCTAAACCCATCATTGAGCGTATCCTTAAACATCTCTGTCCGATTCCTAGTAAAGTCTTTTGACGCATCCACGTCAATCTTAAAATCTCTGAATGGCTCTACTGTCACGGAAGCATTAAATTCTTGCGCATAAGTCCTTGATAAAGGCTGATTCAGCATAATATTATCGGTAATCCAATTATTACTAGCGAAAGAGTTCAACTTATTATCATTGGGTTGAAATCCGGTAACAAAATCCCAACCGGGTGATGAAAAGCCTTCATCCTGCCCTAAATACTTTGCCTTAGGTATAAATCCGGGTACGACCGACGCATAACGCTCCGCATAAACCACGCGACCTTTTCGGATGGCAAGTAGGGGTCTGACCAATCCTTTTTCCAGAGCAGAAGGTTCCCGCTCTTTCTTTTTCTTCTTCTTGGCCTTCTTGCGTTCTTTCTTTGACAAGCTCTTCTTTTTGGTTTTTTTGTCATTTTTTCCGGTGGCTTTACTTGCTCCGGTCTTAGACTTATCTGCCGAATTAGACTTATCGTCCTTATTGGCTTCGGCATCATTCTTTTTGTCTCCTCGGCTTCGGCGTCCACGGCTACCGGCTTTGTCTTTTGCGCCACCGGATTCTAAAGCACTTTTTCGGTTGGTGCGTGAATTACGGCGTGAAGACCGAGCACTACGCCCCCCTAAAGACTTATCAATTTTCTTTAAGTATTTAGATTTACCATAGAGTTTGGTAAAATTAAGATCTCCATTGATCTTGCGCACTTGACTATTTTGAGCGACGTTACCTAATTCTTGTACATTCAATGCGGCCGCATTCCATGTATAATCGGCGCTAAAAGTTGCCTTGGCGCGCACCCAATCCATCAAAGGGAGATGCTTAAAAGGTAAATCGTAATTCAACGTCATATTGTGTCGATACTGTTTTATTCGACCTAACGACTTGATATTTGTCCAAATAGAATCCTTGACATAACCTTCGGGTCTAAGGTTGCCTTGCGCATCAAATTCCGTCGGTTCATCAATAACGGAATTACTTTGGGCATTAAAGGCGAACTTTAGCGACTTGGTAAAATTCCAGTTCAAGGTATAGTCCCTGTCCCAAACAAAGTTTTTATTGAAATAGGTATTGAGTAATGGGTCTTCCCCCGCAAAGCGGTAAACCGTCTTGTTGAATGACCGATCCATAGTCGTCGAGACACCAAAAGAATTGGGGATGAGATTAAAATTGAATTCTGAAATAAACTTCAAGTACTTGTCCTTCTTGATTAACTTCTTAAAAGGCTTTATGTACTTTGTCTTTGTCGCATACTGATAATCCAAACCACCCCGATATCGTTTTAAATTATCCTGAGCAATTAACGGATTATGCCTGTCTGTTTCCGAATAAGCATAAGTCGCACTTAAATTAGAGATATCCCAAGGCTTTGGTTTTTTACCATTCGTCTTATCTTTTCTTACGTTAGTAAAGTTAAAACTTTTAATGGTGGTCACATCTTGAGCTTTCTCCTTGATTTCCGCTTTATTGGGGGCATTTGCCAGATTGTCCTTCAACTCTACATCCAAATCATAGGGATCATATTGCGGGCTTTTAATCTGTTTGGAGTATTGGGCGAAAAAAGGAATTTTTACCCCTGATTTTTCCGGAAGGAATTTTCCTAACTCAAAATTACCGGCCAAATCATACTGAACTACTTGCTCCCTACTACGCTGACCGAGTTTTTGATCAATTGCTCCATATCCAATACTGGAATAATTTCCCGAAAGGGCTAAACTCCCAAAATCAGCCATCTTCAAATCCACACGAGCCAAACCGGCCAAGCCACCCCCTTCTTCTAATCCGCTCAGACGCAATTCATTGACCCAAACTTCCATAGAACTAGTCGTTCCATCCTCATTCTTCACCCCAATCATGACGGTCTTTACCCTGCCGATATTTGGATTTCCAACTACCGTCACAAGATTATCCGGTTTTGCCGGGTCCGTGATGGTCAAAGAGTCGCTTGCGCCTCCACCTCCATGATTTCTCTGTAATTTCACTTTTTTTAACAGTTCGAGCGGGAAGTCAAAAAAGTTAGCTGCCGGCCATACATTCTCCCGATATTCTTCAGACCCTTCCGGTAAAACGATATTCGAATTGGAGAAAGTCAAAGGGATTTCGTATTCGTAATAGTTATTAGTAAAGTCTTTACCCATTCGGATAAACACCTTTTGATTATTAGGGACATTATCCAGCGCCTCTGCATGTACAAACAATTGCAAGCGTTTGTACACCCGCATATCCATGTTCAATGTCTTAAAAATTCCCCTTTCTTGTCCAGGGCATAGATTGTCTATTTTCATCATCAGCGAGTTCTCATTTTGTTGAGCGCCCGCTGTCACGGTACCGATGATGTCCTCACGAGTAACACCCGGTGGCAACACATAGTTAAAAGGCAGTTTTTTACTATTCTCCTCAATATTCACCTCATTTACTTCAAATTTTACATTTGGGCAAGCCGCTTCATCCCTAGAATATCTCCGCCATTGATTCCGCACCAATTCTAAGGTCGCAAACCTAAATATAACCTCATCTTGAAAACCATGAGTAATAATCCTCATAAAACGAATCGAACGGAAATCTTGAATTCCGCCTACGGCATGATCATACTGACTCAATGGAATCTTAAAGTGATACCAACGATCCCCCTTATCTGTCACGATGGACTCGGTAACAAAGCTATTTTCAGAACCCGACTCGCGCAAGAGCCCGGAGCCTCCATAATTAATGGGGATGTCATATTGAAAATAGGCTTCTGTCTCATTTAGGGAATTATCCCTATTTAAGTCTTCGGTATTAGGATAATTCGTAGAGCTTTCTATATACTTTCCGCTTGTCTCCTTAGAGTTTCCTTCCATCCCATTAAAGCCTACATACTTGTCATATGCTTTTTCATTACTCACCGCCGGACTCCTAAAGGAGACAAAATTATCATTGGAAGGGTCATTACTAATTTGATTGAATATACCGGTCCCGTTGTAAGCATTTACATAGTCAGCATATTTTGTTCTTTCCACTTCATCATTGACTCCATCAAGTCCCACGTCTTGCTTGTCTCTCTCATTATTGTCAAAAGCATAGGTAATTTGCTGGGTTCGCGGCACACGGCTCCAACTCGTCTCATCTGTCTGGACACCGTCTGTCAATCCATTTTCAAAAAACAATCTGGAATCTCTAAGGATATCTTCCGATAAATTACCTAATTGAATGGAAAGCACCCCTTCATTGGGATGATCAAATGTACCTAAGTAAGGACTCAGCATCCAAAAATCAATAAACTCAATATTGGCTGATTCAAAATCGCTGTTTCGTATCGGGCGCATAATTCCGCCCCATCTTGTTTCGGGCTCTTTCAAATTACCGTTACTTACATCGACACCTGCAGATATTCCGGTAACGCCATCCGGCAGGTCATAGTTATATGGGCCCCGCTTTTTGGGCTGATAGTGCAAGTCCAACGGATAAATCCGGGAGGTCTCATAGCCCTGATTAATGGTTAAAGTTGGAAAAATATCCACTTTTTCCACAATTCTTTCATAAGGATCTCCATCTGATGCATCGGATAAAGCGGAAAAATCCAATCGATACCAATTCAACAAGGCGCGGTTCACACCTGCATCCACATCATCCACTAGATTACTTTCGGTAATGATGGGGTTGCCCAAAGTATCTTTCATGCCCCGCGGGATGGAGGACAAATACCAGTTGGTTGTTGGTGTTCGCAAATCAATACTATTGGTACTCCCTTCAAAATCGTCAATATAAACAATACCGTCTTTTTGTCCTTGATTAATGGCTCTGGAGTGCCCCGGTTTTAGGGCGGCTACTTCTGCGACGGCGCTGATTGAAGATTCTGCCTTGGTAGAAATTAAAGGAATCTTGTCCACCAAACGGGTCAACCAAGGGGCTTTCTTAGTATAGTTCAAATCCATCCCCAATATCCGGTTATTAATTGGGTCATCGCCTACATTCACCTTTTGGGTGTAAGGCTTTTCGTACAGGTGCATATAAGTTGCCCCTAAACTAAAATCCTTATTTATCTCATAGTCTGCTCTAAGGCCGACCATACTTCTTTGCTGAAAAGCACCAAATGTATTCTCTTCAAAAGACACATTGATTGGTGGCTGTCCCGGTTGGAGATAGGCATCATTTAAGATTCTCACCTTACCGATGTTATAATCTACCTCGTAATCTACTCCTTCGGTCAGTTGTACACCGCCGGCCTGTACCCTTACGGAATTTCTAGGCACATTAAAGGCACCCAAAGAAATCTCCGCCGAAGAACCGGTAGAACGGTAGTTCCCCTTTATCGAATAACGATTTTTCTCAAAATATTCCTTAGCCCTAAACTGCGTTGTCTCATACAGCTGGTTAAACAAATAAATCGAATCCGCCGGATGATTCGCAACGTCTAATTGCGTGCTCAAAAAGGAGCCAAAAGGCTCCAACACTGGAAACATCACTCGACCTGTTTGCGTCGTAATTGTCAGCCCAGGCACATAATCAAACACCCCATCTGGTCTTGGATCTCCCTGTACATTCAACCTATCCAAATTCAACAGACGAATCAATGGAATATTCTTTTTGGAAGAATTAGGTAAAAAGCGTTTTTCCCCTTTTCCCGGATCATCATAATAGACATCCAATCTAAAGTCTTCCTGCTGAATCTGGGAAGAACCCAAATAATAGAAATTCTTCATCATCAAATCCCAATATGGCAAATCAGTCCTAGCTGTCGAAGACTTCAACATTTTGACATACAATACCTTTAGGGAATCACCTTGGGGACTTTGATTACTCAACTCTCCCACGGAGTAAGTCCGTCCGTTATATTCATATTCAAAGGCGACACCGACGACTTGATCCGGCTGCACGTTGATCTTTAAAGAAATAAAACCTAACTGCGGATTCATATCATATTCGGATGGGCTTAGCTTTCTGGCTCTTACCTTTTCAAAATCCTTGACTTGCTCAAAAGGATAGCCAAAAGACCCGTCTTGCATCGCACTAACCACTTTATCAATCGTCCGTTTTTCTGGTTTGGCCTGAAGGTTGGCATAAAGATCATTGGCATTGTTGTCCGGCAAAGCCTTACCATTGATGTCCAGAAATTTTGGAGAAGGATACGGATTAACCGTAATCAGATTTTGGGGCTCACCCAAATCCGCTAAAGCCACAATATCTCTCACTCCACCATCCGTTTGATTTCGGTCATTGGTCACCCAGACTTCCATTTTTAAAACTCTAAAAAGGGTCTTGATCTGTGGCATATTTTCCAAAGCAGGTTCAAATTCACTTCGGTTATAATGGGTCAAAAGAAAGTGTTTGTTCAAATCATAGTTATCAACCGGAATCTCAAACTCTTGAGCTTCTGCCCCATTCTCAATCTTAATATTTTGACGCTGCGACTTTTGATTGGCCAAAATAGTCGTCAACCTCAATCGCCCAAACTGCAGCTCCGTTTTTATCCCAAAAAGGTTTTGAGTACCTTGAATCAAATTACTCTTTAAAGGTAAGCTCACATTACCTGCTTCTATTTTTTTCAAAATTTCGTCCTCACTAAAAAGATCAGAGTTATAATCAATCTTCATTTGATTTTCAAAGTCAAAAATCGCGTTGGTATTGTAGTTGGTTGTTAAGGTCAGTTTTTCTCCAATTTTACCGGTGACATTCATCCTGATATCCATCCCGAAATCAAAGGTCGTCCGCTTTCGATTACGAATAGGAATAATAGGGTTGTCCACCTTGCTGTAATCCACACCAAATCTCAAGTCAATATTCCCTTGCGGGCGAATATCCACCGTACTCCCACCGAATAACCGATCAATTAGGCTTTTCTTAAAATCAAACTTAGCGATAGGGTCTAACCTGCCGGAAATACCATCCGAGCCATCACTGATACCTGCAAGTTGCTTAAAGTAGCTTTTCTGTTGTTGCTCACTCTTCCAAGTCATATACTCGTCAAAAGTCATATAACTAGGTGGACGATAAAAATCATTGCCCACTTTCTCGGTGATAATGTACATACCCGTTTCGGGGTCATATTCAACAGATTGATCGACGATAGCCGGATCTTTTAGGTCAATCACATTGTTGCCGGAGCCGGTCAAAAAATTGCCAAACCGATCTTTCAACGGAGGCAACGTATCAAGAGTGGCAAGGGGGCCATTCATGGAAGGAGCGATATCACCCCCCGGTCTATTGGTCGGATTAGATGCTTGAACAGCTTCTGATCCAAAAATCCACAAAAAAGCAATGAAAATAATGCTTTGCTTCATAACTTACGGTATATTACATTGGTCGGATGCTGCACATTGGGTACTTTCATCCTAATTCAGTAAAGTAATTGGAGATTCTTCCTCCTATCTATAAAAATACTTCTATCTCGAACGGAAAGAAGTCTTTAAAATCATTTTGCACGATAGTTTTAACACATGGTTTTATCCACTTATCTATCCCATCTCTTTGAGCGCAAGCTTAATCAAGGTCTCCACATTCTCTACGTCGGGACGAGCTTTCAATATCCGGTTTAAGCTACGCTGCGCCAAAGACTTATTAAAACCCAAGGCCAACATGGCAGATAACGCCTCTTCTCTCATTGTATTGTTTGTTAAAGTAGTCGCAATAGGCGTTCCGGTGGATTCTTTGGCCAACTTATCCTTAATGTCCAAAATAATCCGCTTCGCAGTCTTCGTCCCGATTCCTTTTATCTTCGTCAAAATAGCCAATTGCTCGCCTATAATCGCCGCCCGAATCTCATCCGGTGTCATAGCCGACAGCATCACTTGCGCCGTACTCGCCCCAACTCCCGACACAGAAATTAAGTGCAAAAACAAACCACGTTCCGCCTCTGTCGCAAAACCATACAAGCTTTGAGCATCCTCACGCACCAATAAATACGTCAAAATCTTACCTTTGTTAACTTTTTCTAATGCAGAGTAGGTATTCAGACTGATATGCACGTGATAACCAATCCCGGCTGCTTCAATAATAATGTAGGAAGGCGAACGAAAGGTAATGTCCCCTTTGATATAGGTTATCATATGCTTATTTTTTGCAACTGTTTCGGTACCCGCAGAATTTTGCCATAAAATGCCCAATTCCAAGTAAGCAGACCTATTTTGAGACACTTTGCTCGAACTGCCTGTCACACGAGCATTATTAGGCATCAAAAAGAAGCCTCCCTAAAACAATTCCATTCATTAATTTTATTCCTTCTCCTTTCGGAAAAAGCGCTGCAAAGATAGTTCTTTTTTATAAATCGTTAAAAACTTCGAAATGAACACTTCCGGAAAAATATATTTAAGCTTGGGCCTGCCTGACGCAGCGAGCGTAGGCTATGGCGGTAGGCAGACAGGTACTTCGGCCTATCGGTTTAACGATACAGCGGTGTCGCTGCGGCAGCACTTCAAAAATCTTATTTCGTATATCGTCAATCTTAAATCACTCCTCGACAAATCCCCAAATCCCACTCCCTAGCAGATTTATGAGTTAAGATTACAGAATACCGTCAGCCGTATTACAGAACCTTAAAGTAAGGCAGTCACCCTACTTCACAAAATCAACTATCCCGCGCACCAACTCATCTTTCACCGGAAGGTTGGGATTTCTGTAACTCTCATAGTTTTCGGTAAGATTATCTGACACATTTTTTAGGACATGATTCATTTGATCTATGATCAATAATTGCGTGTTTGGGTTGGCTTTTTGTAATTTTTGGGCATCTTCCACCTTTACCTGCAAGTCAGTGGTCCCTTGGATAATCAAAATCGGAATCGTCAATTTGGACAATTCCACCACCGGATTATATTTCATCCAAGAGATAAGAAACGGCTGAGTCGGCTTATTAAATAGCATCGCTAACATGGGTGGAAATTTTTCGACCAAATGACCTTGAGACATACTATCCAAAACCGGCCGGGCAGATGCCGCAAGTTCCGGAGAGTTCGCCATCAATTGCTTCTCCAATACCTTATTTATCGGCTCGCCGGCTCCCGCAATGGAGATGTACTTATCCACATGACCTGCCTGAGCCGCCATTATACCGACCAATGCCCCTTGACTGTGCCCGGCAATGGTCACCGAGGAGAATTGATTACGTGCGGTGAGCCAAGCGACCCAGCCTTTAGCATCTTCCACCCAAGTATCAAATCTTAGATTTTGGACGGAATCCAAAGCACCATGACTCTCTGCAATCCCCCGTTTATCATACCGAAGGGTGGCGATTCCTTCGGCAGCAAGTGCTTCTGCCAAAAATTTTAGGCTATTATTTTTTCCGGCAACGGAATTTCCATCCCTGTCGGTAGGCCCGGAACCCGCAATCAACAATACCACAGGGGGTTTCTGCTCACTTTTTGGCGTAAGCAAAGTACCATAAATCTCTCCCGAGTCTGTTTTTAGGGTCACTTTTTCTTCCGCTTGCGCAAAAGAACTAGTGGACACCGTAAAAAAACTCAACAGACATAAGAAATGAAACATCACCTTTTTCATAGACATGGACAATTTATAAATCCCGAAGATACAAAAAATAAGGCATAAATAAAACGATACGAAAAAACCTAGGTATTTTTAGACTTCTTTTTTCACTATATGTCGTCAATCCTCGATATTTGGTAGAAAAACACTCCTATGACAATGGATTTGGGTGCAAAATTGCGTTAAATAATAAATGGATTGTTTCAGTCGCCACAGATTTTGAAAAAAAAAGACAATTTTCTAGCTAGAACTGTGCACAACTAAACAATTGCCGACAAAAAACAATAATTTCATTAACCCAACTTGTAACTATCCGCAAGGGAGATTTTGAGCCAAAAAAGGAGTATTTTTTACTACAAAAAGATTTTTTGGGCTCAAAAGATTTAAGCCGAATAGTTGCCTAAAATTTAAAAAATGAGAGACAAGACAGTTGCGGGAATGTTAGCCATTTTTTTGGGCGCATTCGGGATACACCGGTTTTATTTGGGACAAATTTTCTTGGGCATACTGTATATCTTTGTGTTACCATTCTCGGCCTTAATCGGTCTTATCGATGGCATCCGTTTTTTGACGATGCATCAAGACGTTTTTGATGCTAAGTACAATCGGGATTACCAAGTACAAAAAAGACAATACCACCGAGATAAACGCACACATCGCAGAAATGAACGCAGAACAAGAGCTAAAGTAAAACCTAGACACCAAGTCAAAAGAACCGGCCCAACCAATAGAGAGCGTACGGCCAGAGCAAATAGGAAGCTGGAATTTAAAAAACTATATGCTGAAGGAAAAAAATACTTCAAAGACTACCAATTTGATGAGGCCGAAAGTACTTATTTAAAAGCATTGAGTTTAGCACCGGATCATCCGCAGTTACTATTCGATTTGGCCTGCCTATATGCGATGAAGGAAGATACTGACAAAGGATTTGAGTACCTTGAGCTTGCTGTCCACAAGGGATTTAATGACTTTGACCAGATAGATAACGACCCTAATTTGGCTTATTTAAGGATTCAAGATGAGTTTTTGGATTTTGCGAAAGCAGGATATAAAAGAACAAAATCCCAAAAAGAACCCTTAGACACCGAACTGCTTGAACAATTGAGACAGCTAGACATTTTGAGAAGCAGGGGCTTACTCACTGAGCTGGAATTTGAAAAAGAAAGAAACAAACTCATCCATTAACAATCACATAAGGAACACATTGGTTGTTTTTTTCGTTATACTTGCACTCTAAAGACAATGAACACCAAGAGCAAAAAAAATGTTTGCGAAGCAATTAATATCGACCGAATTAACGCCACTAAAAACTTCAGACACCGGGACTGAAGCGCTTGCGCAAATGAATGACGCTCACGTCGAACACCTACCTATCGTCAATCACAAACAACTACTAGGGGTTATTTCAGAAGAAGACATCCTAGGCTTCCATTTGGACGAGGTGATTGGCTCTTACCAACTGTCCTTGCGAAAAGCCTTTGTGCTCGAAAGTGACCATCTGTTTGAAGTCATGCGAGTCATGGGAGCAGAAGAATTAACCCTAATTCCGGTGGTTGATGAGTTGAATAATTATATCGGCTCTATTCGGATGCAAGATGTACTCCACAGCTTTTCCAAGATGGCTTCCTTTGTAGAGCCCGGAGGGGTCATTGTGCTTGAAATGCAGCGTCACGAATACTCTATGCACGAAATCGCCCGGATAGTCGAAGGCGAAAATGCCAAGATTCTTAGTTTCTTTGTGGGCACCCGCCCTGATTCACAGCTTGTGGATGTCATGCTCAAATTAGACAGAAATCACGAGTTGGGAGGCATTCTAAGCACTTTCAATCGGTTTGGCTACCATATCAAAGCTTCTTTTATCAACGATGAATATCTGGACTCTTTACAGGACAATTTCAATAGCTTAATGAATTACCTGAATATGTAATTTCATCTTGGAGGCCTTTCTTTCCTTTGAGTCAAGTAGGACTCCCTCAACCCAAGTTTTTTGCCAACATAGCCCAAAAATCCGTATCTTCGCAATTCAAGAAATAAGAAGTAAAATGATTATTATTACCGGAGCTGCTGGGTTTATTGGAAGTTATTTGGTGAGTTACTTTAACCGTTTGGGACATAGTGACATTATTATTGTCGATGAATTTACAAGGGAGGACAAGCTCAAAAACTTAGAAAATAAGCAGTTTGATCGCCTACTGGATCGCGAGGAACTTTTTCCTTGGCTCCGCAAGAATGGCTCGATGATTTCAGCCATCATTCACATGGGCGCCCGCACAGATACCGCTGAGAAAGATCGAGAAATATTTGAACGCCTAAACCTATCCTACTCTAAAAAAATATGGCAATTTTGTGTAGAGGCCGACGTCCCCTTGATCTATGCTTCTAGCGCAGCGACTTATGGTCTTGGAGAGTTTGGTTATAGTGACAGCCATCGCATGATTCCCTTTTTAAAGCCCTTAAACCCATACGGTGATTCCAAGCAAGATTTTGATAAGTGGGTGCTTTCGCAAAAAGAGACCCCTCCATTTTGGGCCGGCTTAAAATTTTTTAATGTCTATGGCCCCAACGAATATCACAAAGGACGAATGGCATCCGTCATCTTTCATACGGTCAACCAAATCCAAGCCACCGGTGGCATGAAATTATTCCGGTCGCACCACCCAAAATTTAAAGACGGGGAGCAGTCCAGAGATTTTGTTTATGTCAAAGATGTCGCTGAAATGATAGGCTTCCTTTTTCAAGAAAAACCCAAAAGTGGTTTATACAATATCGGCACCGGTCAGGCCCGGACATTTAACGACCTGGTAAAAGCCACTTTTAAGGCCATGAATCTGACGCCTTCTATTTCTTTTATTGATACGCCGGAAGACATCCGGGACACTTACCAATATTTTACGGAAGCCAAAATGGATAAAATC
>JANTGI010000108.1 GCA_024762995.1 Saprospiraceae bacterium
ATAACATATTGCACCTTTTTCAAGATTTCGGTCAATTCAAGCTCCATAGGAGTGACATCTTTGTAGCCCGTAACGTAGTGGAGGGATAAAAGCATAACCAAACTGCAAGTCATAGCAAGTTATGTTGGAAAAACCAACGCAGAGTAAGGGAAAATTTGAAATATTTAGTAGCTGTTATTGTTTAAGATATATGCTTCAAATTTTTTCTTAATCAAGGCGGATTTTGGAGGCATAGCAGGTTATGACGACCACTAGCACAATCTAAAATATTGTTTTTTGTACAATCTGTTATACACATCCGGTCAGGTAGGTACCAATTTTTTGATGCGTAGCCGAGCTACGTGAGAAAAATTGGGTAAAAACAGCCCTGCGGGGGCAGGCAGGCGCAAAAAGGGCATTTTATGGCAAAAACCTGCGGGTACCTAAACAGTTACATTTATTGTTACTTTAGTTAATTCCCCCGAATCAATAAGCCCATTTAGATTTCGATCGATGAGTATCGCCAAATATAGAGTCGATATCGGAGCCTCTTCGATGGCGATATTTCGACCATTAATGAATAAGGCGAAAACATCAAAGGCCAGCTTCAATTCATCTCCTTCCTGTTTGAGCAGCCTCGCACGACGATGCTCTTCATTTTCATAAAAACAAATGTGATGCCCGTAGTCACTTATCACTAAGGCATCATAACCATAGCGCCCTGCCGCCAAGCTCGTAGCAGGTCCAAAAACCGGAATATCTTCTATGGTCATTCCTTCTTTCAGGTGATTCAATTCATCTTTTGTAAATAATGCAGCAATTTTTGCGGAATAAAATTCATGGCGCTTCGGCGCATATCGTTTGGTGTAAAATTGCAAGGAGAATGGGGCTTGCTTTATCTCTATCTCACTATTGGAGCGGATTATTCTTGATTGATTATTTTGAACCAAGAAAATATCCGTCATCGACTCCGAAGAATAGGCTCGTTTAGATATATAGCAGGAAAGAAAAAACCCGGTCATTAGCAAAAAAAAGACGGGGCGCAGTAATTTCATCATGGGGCTTGTTTTTCTAAAAAATAATTCAAGCAAATATACAAAAATGCGCTTATTCCAAAAAGTCCGGAAAGCCAAAAAATAAAGAAAGCGGGAGCAATCGGAGTTTGTCCTTCTATTTTAAGGTAAAGATAATCCCCTGTGAAGGTATCATTACAAACAGCATTCCGTCAAGTCGCACAGAGACGATAGATTACAGGCTTTATGTACCAAATTTTAAGAGTGCCTCGGCATGGCACAGGCCTAATCCAACTCCGTAATCGCAAATTCCAAAACAGCGATAGGCTTATCCCCCAACGCCGTCAACTGCGGATATACATCATCCATAATTTCCGAAAAGGACTGATAGGTCTCTCCTTTCTCCTGCGGCCCATAAATACTAACTCCCAACCAATCCACATAGTCATCTCCCGGATAATAGTTTTTGATGGCATTCCAAGCCACGTCCGGCTCGCTATAAGCGTCCACATGAAAAAACCAAGTAAGATTCTCCGCTCCTTGCGCCTTACACAAATCCACTACGTAACGATAAGCATCCCTAAATCTCTCCGGCCCATCCGCTAATAGACCATCCCCATATCCGGTGGTCTCCCCGTCCCCGTTGTACTTCCCATTCCAAGAAAACCAGTCCCCGTTGACCTCGGTCCCAAACTCCACCAATATTGGAATATGCATATTGGCTGCGTCCTGAGCCCACTGAACAAGAGCGACATCATAGACTCCATCTATTATTTTCTGCAAAGAATAATTAGGATCCGGGCCACCTTCGTCAAAGTTAGTTCGCGGCATTATCCGAATGAAAGGAATTTTTCCGGAATGACTTATCGTCGTCACTTCCATAGTCGGAAAATGAATATCATCATACCAATTATCAGAGAAATACGCCCAAACAATGTCCTTCCCAACAAGCGATTCAAATGCGCTAATACGTTGACTATCAACAACGTCTTCCGTCCCGCCAAAGTCCGGAAAAGCCGCATGATATATCCCCGACTCCGAAGCGACCAGTTTTTCATTCTCCCAAACAGGCTGGGTAACAAAAGTCTGCGAAGCCACTCCATTTTGGTAGGCCGCTAGACTTTCCGGTGACGAATCCACCCGCAAAAAGGAATTATCAAAATTTTCGTGCCACCAAGAGATGGCTTTTACTTTAGGATAAGCATCTGACTCCAGACTCACAAACGCTTGAGTAATCCACTCTGCTTTTCGGTGCCCACTTTCTTTTTCCCGACAGGAAAATAGAAGCACCATCAAGACCCAAAAAAACATACTTCGATGCCTATTTCTCATTTTTAAGTAAGTGGTCATGTTTAATATATTTTGTGCGAAAGCAGAGAGATGGACATTATTCCACTTTTCAAAACGCTAATCCCCTCCAATTTCTATTGATAATCTTTGATCAACCGCTTAATATGGTCTTCAAAAGCCGGATTAGTCGGAAACTCCGCTTCATTATCCAAAATCTTGCCTTCCGGCGAAATAATCACGTATTTGGGCACACCAATGATTACCAAGGCCCGACCATCATCATCTACTTCTTTGTATAAAAAGGAAAAAAGGGGATTTTCCTTACTCATACCCATCCAAAACATCCGATCTGTCTCCCACTGATTTTGTGTCAAAAATGCTTGCCAAGCCTCCCGCTCAGAGTCAATAGAAACGCTTATAAATTCCACCTTATCACTTCGATATCGGTCTCCTATTTCTTTAAACTTCGGTGCCCCCTGCAGACAAGGCCCACACCAAGTAGCCCAAAAATCAATCACCAATAACTTACCCCGATAGTCCTTTGTGGACTTCACCACACCATTTACATCCAAAATAGGTCCATCGGGAATCCTTTTGCCAATCATCACTTGGCGGATTCTCTCTCGTTTCCTTTCGAGTTTGCTCTTAGGCGGTACCGATTCTTGGGGTAATTTTAGTGTATCAGCGACCGAAGATGTCTTGGCATCCCCATGCGTCACAGGTACTTGCCGATTGCAAGCAACACTCAAAAAGACAACAATAACAAGAAAAGTAAATGGCTTCATCAAATCTCCTTCAAATTTTAGAACAAGCACTTAACGATTTTAAATCCCCCATGTTATGCAATTCCACTTCTATTATGCCCCTGCAAAAGAAAAGCCTATATCTGCGAAAAAAATGCCGAACACTTTTGAACACTAAGAAATAGGACTATGCCCTTAGTGACCCTTAGTGAAGCAGCCTTCGTGCCCTTAGTGTTAATAAAAAAATTGAAACCACTAAGATAAAATAAGATTACTGGCAAAAAAATCTGCGCTCATCTGCGGGAAAATCTGCGTACAATCTGCGGGAAAATCTGCGCTCATCTGCGGGAAAAAAAACAACCAAATTTCACCCAAAAAACCAAAAAGTTGCATTTAAACATATTTGTTTCTAAATTTGTAATATGAAATTCGAGCGCGCCATATTACACATGGATTTGGACTCCTTTTTTGTATCCGTCGAGCGCTTACACAATAGCGCCTTACGGGGCAAACCCATCCTTATCGGGGGCAAAAGCGGACGTAGTGTCGTCTCTTCTGCCAGTTACGAAGCCCGCAAATACGGAGTACACTCCGCCATGCCCATGCGTATGGCACTACGTCTCTGTCCGGATGCCATTGTCGTTAGTGGAGATATGGAGCGATATTCGGAGCAGTCCCGCATCATCACCGAAATCATTCGAGAAGACGCCCCACTCTTTGAAAAGGCATCCATAGATGAGTTTTACCTAGACCTTTCGGGAATGGACAAGTACATCGGCACTTGGCAATGGAGCAAAGAATTAAGACAACGCATCATCAAAGAAACAGGGCTCCCCATCTCTTCTGCTTTGAGTATCAACAAGTTAATCTCTAAAATCGGGGTCGATGACGCCAAGCCCAATGGCGACCAACTCATCATCGCCGGCACAGAAAGAGAGTACATCGCCCCTATGTCCGTTCGCAAAATCCCGTCGGTCGGCATCAAAACCCAAGAAAAATTACACTACATGGGTGTCCGCACCATCCAAGTACTGCGCGACATTCCGCCCGCTTTGCTCAAGCGAGAATTTGGTAAAAACGGTCTCCACCTTTGGAACAAAGCCAACGCCATCGACAATACTCCCGTCGTCCCCTTCCACGAACAAAAGTCCATCTCTACCGAACGCACCTTTCGAGAAGACTCCATCGACATCAAAATGCTCAAATCCAAGCTTTCGCAAATGGTTCAGAAACTAGCCTTCGAACTCCGATCCAAAAAACAACTTACCGCCAATATCGCCATCAAAGTCCGCTATGCCGACTTCAATACCTTCTCTAAACAAAAAAGAATACCTTATACCGCTAATGACCGACAACTTACAGAATTTGCCCACACCCTCTTCGACCAGCTCTACCAACGCCGGCAATTAGTTCGCCTAATCGGAGTCAGATTCAGTAATCTTGTCCATGGCAACTACCAAATTTCCATCTTCGACGACACCGAAGAAGAAATCAACCTACTCCGGGCAATGGATCGCTTACGCAAAAAATATGGCGCCGGAGTCATACGAAAAGGTTAAATCGGTAAAAGACTATTTTTAGCACCAACTCCCACCGTACCACCTATGATGTAGCCAAACTAAACACCGAAATCTCCGGCCACATACCCACTCTGCCCGGAAAAGCCAAGACCCCAAAGCCACGATTTACGTATAAATACTGCTCTTTTTCTTCGTACAGACCCGACCAACGCTTATAGACAAATTTTACAGGACTCCACTTCAACCATCGAGTGTCTATCCCAAACTGCGCTCCATGTGTATGCCCCGACAGCGTTAAATCTATATGAATAGGATGGTCTAGCACTATTTGGTCCCAATGGGTGGGATCATGTGAAAGCAAAATTTTAAGGGCATGCGGTGGTACTCCTTCGAGTGCGGCATCTAAATCTCCATATTGGGGAAAAGGCGGCATCCCCCAGTTTTCCACCCCAAGAATATACAAATCTTCACCATCTATGGTCAGCTTGATGTGTTCATTCCGTAAAAGCCGAAAATCCATCTCCCTGTGAAATTGATACAACAATTCCTGATTCTCGCTTTTTTGCGCAAGCGTATCCCAATGCTTATATTCCACATAGTCATGATTACCGAGTATGGAATACTTCCCATATTTGGCTTTCAATTCCTTAAAAATATCAATAAATGGCGCTATTTCTCTGGAATCTCGATTGACCAAGTCACCTGTAAAAAGAATCAAATCCGGCGCTTGTTGATTAATCATCTCAATGGCCTTTCGCAAAGAAGCAGGACTATCCAAATTACCCGCATGAATATCCGATATCTGTATGATTTTCAAGCCATTAAGTCCTTGCGGCAAATTCTTAATTTTTAGCGAAAGCCGTTTTAACTCATATTGATACTTCCCTTTCAACACGCCATAAATCAATGCCAATAAAGGAATGCTCGCAAGGAGTACCCCACTTTGAATAATAAACTGCCGACGGCTTTTTAGCGTCACCGCTTCCGATGTTCCCAGCAATTTTGCATAAGCAAAATGCCCCACCCGAAAGAAATCATCCAACAAAAAGAAAATCGCAAGTACAAATTTTGTCACAATAATCGCAAACGCAAAGCCAATCAACACATTTTGCCACATAGCTGATTGAATAAACGCCCCCGTCATCTTTTCGCGCATCACATATAAGCCCCACAAAACCAGCAACTCTTCCACCAAAAACAACCCCCAAAACCCCGCTTTCCATACCGGACGATGCACCATCCCCACCAATCCCGAAAAAATATAAAAACCCAATAAAAATTGGAAAATGAGTACCCCTTGAAAAAAGACGTTCGATCTTCGCATTCCTTAATTTTAACCGCACCACACTCCCGCAGAGCAAAGCACTTTGATGTTCGATTTATCCTACCAACCCGGAGAAAAATTAATACCAAATCCGGGCGATATATGCTTCAAATCACTGCCTATCGGCAAAGCATAAAAAGGCTCAACAATCAAAGCACCAAATAGATTTACCCGCAAGGAGACACCGGCACTCATCAACATCAAAGGATCCAAATTCGCATCCTTATATTCTTGCCCAAATTGCTCCTTAGAGAAATAAGCCACCCCACTATCAAAAAATAAATTCAAATCCGTAAACAAAAATTTGGAAGGTATCAAAGCCAAACGCTTGGGCCCCGTAAACGGCAATCTAACTTCTGCATTAGCCACCAGAACCTTACTCCCAACCACCCGGTTGATGGTCGCCCGGTCGATATTGTAAAAACCACGTATCAATACCGGATTGCCCAAATAAATCGGGTAAAGTCGCTCATGATCTCGACCATATCGACCAAAATGCAAGCCACGAACCGCCAACGTAATGGGCTTCGCCCGATAATAATACCGGGCATCCATCGTCACATTCATAAATTGATATGCCCCAAAATTTTGATCGACTCCCAAACGATAGCGATACCCTTTCAATGGCGCCGTCAAACCAAAATTAGAATTGTCACCGACAAAAGCCGCATTAGCACTGTACAGATTAAAACCATCAAGGGTAGCCAACTTTTCTTTATTCTCCCCATATTTGTACGTACCGGACAAGTCCGTGTAAGTATTGTATCGGTCAATTCGATAGCCATAGCGATTAAAGGTAAGCCCTGATTCGACACGCATCACTGTAGAAAACGGATAAAAAACAAATCCACCCACCCTATTTTCAAACATGCGCTGGATATCCAACGAGTAACGTACCGCCTGAACCACTTGGTTATTGAGCACAATAGAGTCCAAAACCGGAGCATTGTACTGGCCCGAACGATAGGGAATATGAGACAAGGTCACGCCCCATGCCAGCTTATTCACTTGATTCACGTAAGTCGCCATCCCCCCAAAATCCAAGATTTCTCCATTCAAGGCCACCACGGAGGTCAATTGATGCCGACCCAAAATATCACTAAACAACATTTGAATTCCCCCTGCAAGCCCGGTGGTCGTCCCAAAATTACCCGTACCGACACCAACACCACCACTTCCGGCCAGATAATCCAACTTAAATTTAGACTTGTACTTTACAGATTTTAAGGAACTAGTGTCCAAAGCCACATGTTTATCAAAACCATCAAACTCCGTATCCACAATCTGTTTTGCCCCCAATATCGGCTTAAATAACTGCTGTGCTGCCATATTTACATCATCCGGAGCCACCTGCTTATTCAAAAATTTCTCCATCTTGCCTTGCTTGATGAGATATTTCCCATCCGACAAGATGTTATAGATGATCCGATCCCGCTTGCGCGAAACAGAAATACTCGGGGCATACGGCGTAATACCGGAAATACCCACCGCCAAATCGGTCATTTGATAGACCTGATGTGTCTCCAAATCATACCGATACATGTTGCGATAGCCATCCCTATCCGACAAAAATAATAAGTCATTATCTTGATTATAGACCGGATTCATATTGTCAGCGGTATTAAAGACGGGCAAAACTTCCTTTTGACCGGTGGCCACGTCCAATATGGTGATATTGTGGGTCCACTTTCCATGTGTACGCCCATGCTGCTGGCTCCATTGGTCGGAAGAAAAAGCGATTTTGGTGCCATCCGGTGACCAAGTCGGTAGTAATTCATCGTATTTATCGTTGGTCAATTGGGTTATTTTACCGGAGCGAATATCATACTGGTACAAGTCAATTTGGCCTTCGACAAGCCCTGCCACCACAATGGATTTACCGTCCGGAGACCACGTGGGGTTAGAAAATGCCGGAATGCCTTTGAGTTTGACTTCTTTTTTGGTTTTGCCGGTTTTGACATCCTTGATTAGGAGTCGATTTTGCCCTTTGGCATAGATGACATAAGCAAACTGATTGCTGTGTGGTGACCAAGCACCCGATGATTCCATAAAATTCAAATCATCGATATGCCCATCCCGCACACTACTCGTCAGCTTGCGCAAAATCTTACCACTTCGGGCATCCGCCAAGTATAAATCCATCGAAAATAAGTCTTTTTCCGAAAGGAATATCAGATAACGACCATTTGGACTAATACTTGGAGAAATATTCATATAGCCGGCATTTTTCTCCGTAAGGAGATTTTTACCGTAGTGATTATTCTTTTTATCGGCCAGTTGCGCTCCAAATTCAGATTTTATAGTCTCCTGCCACTCCATCGACAAAGAATCCATCGAGGTGGTCAAAGTCAAGGGGATAGCATTTTCCAATCCAAATTTAGCCGTATTTTCATATAAAGGACGAATTACTTCATCCCCGTATTTTGCGGTCACAAAAGCCCAAAACGCATGTCCCCAGCGATAAGGAAAATACTTGGGATTATCCATTTTTTTCAGTTTAGGGACATCATCATTAAGCACCGCTTCCCGCATCCACAATGCCGTCTGGGTATCATACCGCCCAATAGACATATACTCCGCTAAACCTTCGGTCATCCAAAGGGGAAGATTGGCCAGATTCTGTAGATTCGACGAATCGCCATAAATCACCAAATTATACTGAAAAGCATGTACCATCTCGTGCCCTATCACATGGTGAGTCTGTTGATTAGACATCGCAAATGGAAAGATAATCCGCTGCTTAAAAGCATCCGTCACCCCGCCTGTCCCTACACCGATACTGCCACCGATGGCCGTGGTCTGCTTAAAATCAGGATGGTCATTATAAACCAACATCGGATTTTTACCTTGCAAGGTATCTTGAAAGATGGCAAAATGAGCTCGGTACCACATCTCACTTTCATCAGCTACTTCATAAACTGCATCCGGATTATTCAAATAGTGATAAATCCGAAAATGCGGCGTTTCTACCACTTTAAATTTTTTCTTTTCGTATTGGGGCTTATTTTGTCCAAAGTACTGCGCCCTTACGGGAAAAAAAATGCTCATCAAGAGAAATCCCAACAAAAGATTTTTACGAATCATCATAATAGTCGTTTTTGTGAGTGGATACAGTAAAGTCACTCTTCAAACAACGTGAAAGTAGTTGGGTTCATTGTTAAAAGCAGAAAGGCATCGACGGTTTTGCGGTGCAGCGGTGTAGCGGTATGACGGTGCAGCGGCATGACGGTTTTGCGGTGTGTCTTGTCCTGAAATAGGTTTACTAAAGGAGTAAACAAAGTCAAGAATGAGCGACACCGTTGTACCATTAAACCGTCGCACCGTTAAACCGTTGTCCCGTTATAAACCGTTAAACAGAAACATTAGTCTAATTATTATTTCGCGAAAGCACTTCTTCGGTCACTTTTTCCGGCTCATCGATAAGTTTTTCGAGAAGAAATTGTTTTTCGGTATCCACAATTCCACCTTTGGTCCAAGCCACCAACATGCCGGAAACCCCATAGATATCCTGCTCTTCCGGACTTAAAGCCAAATAATGCACATCAACCTGATGCCCGCCCCAAGTTCTAAAAAAATCTCTCTTAGAAATTGGAAAGGAAGCATCAAAGATGGCTATTTTTTTGCCTTGAATGCTATCCTGATGCAACATCACTAAGCCACTGAGATAAAAAGCTTCTTCTTCTGTCAAAGGACCGGGCTTACTCTTTTTTAATGCCTTTCGGAAATATTTATCGTACTTCCAATTCAAGATTGCTTCGTCTTGGGTATAACCGATTTCTGCTGTACGACGGCAAGTAGTGGTCTTGCCCCTTTTGGCAAAAACCAGATATTCATGACCATTAATAAAAGCCATACCGCAATCCCCACTACCGATACCGGAAGTGATGGTCACTTTTCGTCTTTTCTTACCTTTCCAGGTTTTTAAGACTTCAAATTCATAAGCAATGGGATAAGAACGGAGATTAATGGCAATGACCCGACCGCGAAAAACATGGTCCACTTCTTTTAGCTCATTTTCGAGCGGAAGTGGAATGCAGTCACATGCAAGCACATTTCCGGTCATGAAGACCAGAATGGCAAGAACAAGGGATAGTTTATTCATCAGTACTCTTTGTTGTTTATTTCGTAATATACATAAAATGTGACATACGAATGCACAAAAGTACATGATTATTTCATAAAATATGAGAAAAAACACCTGTCCAAAGCGATCTACTTATGATTTAACACTTCCTTAAGAACAAGCAGTAAAACCGGCCGAACCTGTATTCAGCCATTTTCTGCCCCAAAAAACAGGAGTCCCTGAACAGTTAAAAGAACAAAGCGTATAAAATAGTCCAAAAGCCCCAATAAATTTGGAAAAATAACGAAAAAATACTACCTTTGCACTTCGTTTTGGCGCAAGCCATTTTTTTAACCAGAAATAGATAACTTATGTTTGCAGTTGTGAAGATTGCCGGTTTTCAATTTAAAGTAGAGAAAGGCCAAAAGGTCTATGTCCACCGGCTTCCACAATCAGAAGGTGACTCAGTTACCTTTGACGAGGTTTTGCTCGTTGAGAATGAAGGAAATGTTACATTAGGCAAGCCTACCGTTGGTGGTGCTTCAGTTAGTGCAACCATTGTAAAGCACTTGAAAGGTGACAAGGTCATCGTCTTCAAAAAGAAACGTCGTAAAGGCTACAAAAAGAAGAACGGTCACAGACAATACTTGACACAAATCAAAATCGACGGCATCAACGCCTAAACTTTTTACTAACAAAGAAAATCTAAAAAAATGGCACATAAAAAAGCAGCCAGTAGTTCGGATAACGGACGGGACAGTATAGGTAGAAGACTCGGCGTCAAGTTGTTTGGCGGTCAAAAAGCCATCGCCGGAAATATCATCATTCGCCAACGGGGCACCAAGTTTCACCCGGGTCTTAATGTAGGCATGGGTAAAGATCACACCATTTATGCATTAGTGGATGGCGCTGTTGAGTTTAAGAAAAGACGGATGGGACGTACTTTCGTAAATATCATTCCTTTCGACCAAGTAGAAGAAAAATTGGACGCTAAGCCCAAGGCTAAAAAGAAAGCCACTCCTAAAATAGTGGAGGAAAAGCCTGTGGCAGAGTCTAAAGTAGTTGAAGAAGCTCCGGCAGTGGTTGAAACACCGGCAGCAGACGAGCCTTTGTTCAAAATGCCTGAAGATGAGACCATGGCTTTTGATGCTCCCGCTCCAACAATGGAAACTCCTAAAGGTATCAAATTTGACGACCTTAAGGTAATCGAAGGTATCGGCCCCAAAATCGCTGAACACTTAATCAACGGTGGCATCGATACTTGGCAAAAACTAGCTGACGCACCTGTAGAAAGATTGCAGGAAATCTTGACTGAAGCCGGTCCTAGGTATCAAATGCACAATCCTACCACTTGGCCACAACAAGCTCAACTTTGTGTGGATGGTAAGTGGGATGAGCTAAATGCTCTTCAAGATCGCCTAGATGGCGGTGTGGATAAAGGATAAGAATACTGTAGCTTAGGTACCCATAAGTTTTTGCCATAAAAACAGGGACATCTAAACAGTTCAGAATATATCCATTTACATATCTGAAAACACTCATTGGCTGTGGCTGATGGGTGTTTTCTTTTTGGGGAAGTGCCCTTCGGTACGAAATTTGGATAAAATTTCGTTTTAGATACCACCCAAAAAAACCATCAGGATGAAAAAAATCGGACTTTTAATCGTATTGGCACTAATTCTTAACGGCTGCAAAAAGCGAAAAATAATAAACATTTCAGAAATAGTCCCGACTCACCGTGGCGTTTATGTCAATGACTTTGTCAATGATGTCATATTGGGTGATGTCGCCAAAGAAGATAGTCTTATTGACTGGACACAGCGTAATGGACTTAACCATCTGTACTTGTATAATACGCATCAGATATTGGTCACAGACACCACGCTTCGCCCAAAATTATCGACATTCATTGCCAAGTGTAAGAATTTGTCTCATCCGATTAAGGTAACTTTAGTTTCGGGTGGTCATTCTTCTGCGGAAGCCATGGCTCCTTATTACGATATGCGTTACACAGATCCGGACGGTATGGTCAGTGAAATCGAATTTTGGAATGGCTCCGGGAGCTTCGATAATTTCTTAAGTTGGACTAGCATTCTAAGTGACATACGGATGACGCTTTATCCCAATATGCTACATCCAAGAGATCCCGATTTGCAGCGTCGTTATTACGTAGGTAAAATTAAAGATGCTGCCGGCGTGTATGACAGTATGCAAGTAGCCAAGCATTTAGTATTGGCTCATGACCAAATATTTTTAGCAAACTACCATAATAATGCCTACGAATTAAGTAACTCCAGCACACCAAACGGCATCCGTGCCAGACTACAACTTTTGGCCAATGCGGCTTATTCGGAAAATAAAAAAGCCCACCTGGTCATTCTTTTCAATGTTCGCCAAGACTCCCCGGCTCCTAATATTTTTAGTTACTTTGACGTCAATGATGGCAATCACACTTTCCTTCAAGCTTTTGAAAGCTTCAAATCGGACTTCAACAACTTTGCAATGGACCACAAGGATATGATTGTGCTCGATGGTTTTGGTATCTATCGTTATTCGGATGCACGAGTGGCTAGACCATAATAGAAATTAATACGTTATTAGGGTATGAAAACAAGATGCAAATGGGTAACCAACGACCCGCTCTACATAGCCTATCACGACGAAGAATGGGGTGTCCCTGTCAAGGATGATGCCCGCCTTTTTGAATTTTTGGTATTGGAAACATTCCAAGCAGGATTGAGTTGGATTACCGTTTTGCGTAAGCGAGAGAATTTCCGAAAGGCCTTTGATGGTTTTGATTATCAGCGCATTGCAAATTATTCGGAAAAGAAAATCCAATCCCTACTTCTGGATGCCGGCATCATCCGAAACAAACTAAAAGTCCGGGCGACCGTCTCCAACGCCCAAGCATTTATTAAGATACAAGAAGAATTTGGCTCGTTTAGTGACTACATCTGGGCATTCACCCATGGCAAAGTCATCAAAAATAAATGGAAAAAATTGGAAGACTGCCCAGCCAAAACGCCCCTTGCGGAAAAAATTAGCAAAGACTTAAAAAAGCGGGGGTTTAAATTTGTCGGACCGACCGTCATCTATGCACACATGCAGGCCACCGGCATGGTGAATGATCACACGGTGGATTGTTTTCGGTATGGGGAAGTGTGAGTAATTATGACTCCACTAATCTTTCTTTCACGTAATCTAGTTGTTAGGAAGCCAAGAATTATTTTCTCCCATTTTTTCTTTGTTCTTTTGCCTATCAAACATACAAAATGAGTAAAGAAATTACCAACCCCCACGATAAATATTTCGCGGCAGCATTATCTTATGATG
>JANTGI010000109.1 GCA_024762995.1 Saprospiraceae bacterium
GCTTCAAATTTTTTCTTAATCAAGGCGGATTTTGGAGGCATAGCAGGTTATGACGAACACTAGTCCAGTCTAAAATATTGTTTTTCGTGCAATCTGTTATACACACTGAGTTTTCTGCTCAAAGTTCAGTCGTTTCAAATATCAGAGAAACACAACTATGTAGTCGAATACCTTGTATTTTGTCCAATTTACTTGTTAAACACCCTTGTATTTTGTCCATTTTTGTAGCTAAATATCCTTGTATTTTAGCCATTTTTTATTCAAATGCCCTAGGCTCTAGCTATTTTAACTTCAACACTTGCCAAAATAAACCGTATTTTTGTCCTACTTAACTAAATGATTCTGTGACGAACCAAAAAAAATACCGCACATTTTGCAAAACTAGGAATGATATTCCTATTTTCTCGCAGCCTTTTTGGCTGGATGCGGTGTGTGCCGCCGGTCGATGGCATGTCTGCTTGGTAGAAGAGAAGGAAAATATTGTGGGTTGCCTGCCTTACTTTGTCACTAAAGAAAAAGGGTTTAAGGTCATACGGATGCCATTACTGACCCCTTATCTTGGGGTTCAAATTTTCTATCCGGATACGCTTGCGCAAAAAAAGAAAATAGCTTTTGAACAAAAAATAACCGCACAGCTTATCGAGCAATTGCCCAAAACTTCTTACATACAAATCATTCATCATCCGGATTTTAAAAATTGGCTACCCTTTCATTGGGCGAATTTTCAACAAACGACCATGTACACCTACCGGCTAAATATTAAAAATATAGATTCTGTTTTTTCTAACTTCCGTAAAAACCTAAAAAGAAATATCAACGCCGTCTCTCAACATTTAAAATGTATTGAAACGGACGACCTCGACTTGTTTTACAGAATCAACCAAACTACTTTTAGTCGCCAATCGTTAAAAATGCCTTATACATTTGACTTCTTTAGGCATCTTGATGAAAGGCTTAAAAAAAATAACCGAAGAATTATTTTTACTACTTTTGACAAAAATAATACGCCCTTGGCTTCGGGCTATTTTATTTGGGATAATCAAACTGCCTACTACCTAGCCGGCGGCCATATTGGGCATCGAGAAGCGATGAGTTGTACCATGTGGCATGCCATTCAATACTTCTCCAAAAAGGTACAATTCTTTGATTTTGAAGGAAGTATGAACAAAAATATCGCACATTTTTTTAGTGGATTTGGCGGAGACTTGACTCCTTACCACCATGTTTACAAAGGGAAAAACAAGTTTATTGACCTACTCAAAATGCTAAAATCTTGATACACTTCTACATAGATTTACAGGGTCACTCCTTTGAGCAACGAATCAAATATGTTTTTGATTTTATCGCCCACCATCCGCTTTCGCAAAATAAAGTCTCTTTCTATTTTAATGCCCCGAACCAAACTCCATCAATCTCTTATGGACAAGACCAGACCGGCACTTATCACATACCAAGACAACATTTAATTTTTAATATCAAACCCATTCACCCCAACCAACTAGTCGCAAATCAATATCAAAGCAATGACCTAACCCTATACTCGACCGAGCGAGAAAAAAGAGCCAAGGACCAACCATTTATTAACGACAACATTTTTAATTTTGACATCATAGAAACTATTTTCTTTCATATCAGCCGATACGAAGAACATATTATTCGACCTGACATGAAAGAAAATTGGGGATTAGGATTTAAAGAAAATCACTTTATCCCAAGAAATCATCTTCAAGAAATACCAATCGTTGATCACTTAGTTTTTGCTTTTTTAGAAGCCATTGGTATCCAACCCGAAAAACAAAAAACTACCTATCGGCTCACCCACGATGTCGATATCCCGCTCAAGCTGCCCAACTTCTATAAATTAATCAAAGCATCCGGACGATTATTATTAATTGAACACAAAGGATTGAAAGCTCAATGGAATTTATTCAGAACTTATCTAAAAATGATGAATGGCAGAGCCAAAGACCCTTACGATACATTTGATTGGCTTTTTAGAAAAGAAGCAATGGAGAAGGTCGTTTACTTTATGGCAGGTGGTGTTACTAAATATGATAATTTTTACAAAATTGACTCAGGGATTGGTCGCCGAGTCATCCGCCAAGCCCAAGAAAAGGGTTACAAAATAGGATTACACCCAAGCTACCAAGCTTATAAAAGAGAAGATTTATATAAAAGGGAAAAGCAAGCACTAGAAAAAGTACTTGGAGAAAAGGTGATTCTAGCCCGACAACATTATCTGCGTTTTCAGTTTCCCGAGACAGCGGATATCATTGACAATCAAGGAATTACAGAAGACTCTACCTTAGGCTATCGGGATATGATTGGTTTTCGGTGTGGAACCGGATTTGGATATAAGTTGTATAGTTTTAAGGAAGAGCGAGCTTATGAATTTGTGGAAACTCCACTGATTATTATGGAGTGGAGTTTGATTGAACAGGAGAATCAAGACATGGGGAAAATAAAAAAACACTTAGAGACTTTTCTGGAGAAGAATCAATTTTACACGAAAGTGACTTTTTTATTTCATAATAGTATTTTTGATATGGTGGGGGACAAGCAAGATACTTTAAAAGAAATATATCTGAGTTTAATCAATAAGGTTCTGTCACGACATCTAAATAAGCATCAAAGTTCTGGACAATAATTTCAGCTGCGTCACCATCACCATATAAATGAATTTTATCAAAATCAATTTTATTAGTCTTCATTTTGCGATATTGCTCTAGGATATCTTCTTTTGACAAGACTTCACACAGACTCGCCGCACCTGTATCCACCAACTCAGGCCATTCTGTATTTTTTCTTAAAATGACACACGGCTTTTTAAAATAATAAGCTTCCTTTTGGAGGCCTCCGCTATCCGTGATTACCAGCTCTGTGTTTTTCAACAAATACAACATTTCAAAATAACTAACCGGTGGCAAACAATGAAAGTCACATTTGATATTAAATTTATTGAGTGCGATTCTAGTTCTCGGATGCAAAGGTAAAACCAACGGGGTTTGAATATGTATCTCATTCAACGCTGCAATTATCTCTCTCAATACTTCTTCATCATTCGTATTAGATGCCCGATGCATTGTCGCTAGCACAAATCTCCCTTCCGGCAAATTCTTCGGACAAATAGCTTGGTCTGCAAAGTGCATTGCTGCATCTTTCATAATATCACCGGTAAAAATCTTCCAACCATTTAAGTAGTTTTCCTCCAGATACTCTAAAGCTCGCTCTGATGGTGCGAATAAATAATCACTCACAGAATCAACAAACATCCGATTAAGCTCTTCCGGCATCGCTTCGTCAAAAGAACGTACACCTGCCTCTACATGAGCAATTGCCAAATCAAAATTTTTAGCTGCCAATGCACCCGCATAAGTCGAATTTGTATCTCCATATAACAAGACTATTTTCGGTTGCTCTTTCTTAATAATCTCCGAAATTCGCTCTGCCATCTGACGGCTCATCACATCCCTAGACAATGAGTTAATACCCAAGAAATACTTAGGTTCATCAAGTCCCAACTCTTCAAAGAAGGATTGGCTCATTGAATATTCAAAGTGTTGCCCCGTATGCACCACAACTTCCTTGATATTCTTAGCGTCTCTAAACGCTTTACTAACAAGAGCGGCCTTAATAAATTGCGGACGCGCTCCAATAATGGTCAAAATTTTTCTTTCACTCAACATGGGAAATAATTTTTTCTTCTAATCCATGAATCATTTCCGGCCAATAGTAACGACCGGCCCAGTTTTCTTTTTTAATTCTTGGGTAGTGTTTTTGTGTTTTCCACATATTATAATAGGACAAAATATATTCCTTAATTTCATCAAGACTATCAGAATCATAACCTACAAAAACATGCTCGACACCGGACATAGCCTCTTCATAAATTTCATCTTTAGGTCCATTTATTATCACCAAAATTGGATTACCTGCCCCTAAATACTCGAAAATTTTTGATGTAAGCACCCCTTTATACTCTTTGTGAGAAGTAGTCAACAGTAAATTAACATGAGATTTTGATTGAAGCAAATGCGCATCATCTAAAGCAACGATTCCCTTTGACTCAAAAACACCCTCTAAATTAAATTTTGATATTAGCGGCTTCCAAATAGCCACATCTCTACCGGCTTGTTGAATTCTAATGGTATTTTTTTCTATCTTACCTTCTCGGATTAATTCCTGCAAAGCTTTTAACAATAAATGGGGGCGCCGTTTATCTTGAAACATTGCACCGGTATAATTAATAGTAAATTTATCGGTATATCGTTCTATGGCTTTGGGCATTTTCGCCACCCCATTAGGCAAGACAAAAACATCATCATGAAACTTTCGTAAATTTTGCGCAAGCCCTTCGGAAACGGTTGTTACAAAAGTAGCCTTTCTGATTATTGTTTTATCGAACCAAAGCTGTAATTTTTTCCAAAGATAATTCCTGTAAGTTGGATCGACATGCAAATCTCTAAAATCTGCTACCCAAATTAATTTTTTAAATTTTCTTTTTAAAAGCCAAGCGACAACATGATCCGCATACGGGGAAAATGATGAATAGATAATCGTTTGAGATTCTTTAGAAATTATTCGTTTGGCTCTTGCGTAAGCAGACCAAATATACCACAAACCACCTTCTCCAATAAAAATATTAACCGGAAAGGAGCGCATGGCTTTTAAAAAATACTTACCGGCCTTATTGCTCTTCGCTTTGGACTCAGCTGATTCTTTATTTTTTAATATTAGATAGGAAAAAAAACGATAATCGTATGTTGGAACTTTAACAAGAGAAATATCAGGTGAAATGGGTTGCTCATCTTGAGCCATCACCTTACGGTTGGAAGTCGTAAAAACAGTAACTTTTTTAAACGACTCTGTAAAAAGATGCGAAATCGTATAGTTTCGCTTGACACCCGGAGATTTGATGGGTGGATAATAATAAGAAAGGAAAATAATTCTACAATCCTTAGCCGAAGCCATGTTTAGGACTTCACTAAACTAGGAAAAAACTGGGGGACTTTGCGTAACGGCTTAAAGATGGGTACCCAAAATGGCATTTTAACCTTATTGACCTTCCAAGATCTACGGTCTTCGATATTAGCATTAATCCGGTTTTTGATGGAAATATTACTATATCCTCCACGTCTCATCTTCACTATGGTCTTGCGCAAGTAGGCACAGGGCTGCTTATTAACATAAAGAAAACGGAACATTAATTCATAATCCGCAGAACTCTTAAACGCTAGATTAAATCCGCCAAAGCGCTCATACAATTCTTTTTTTGCAAAAAACGTCGGATGTGGTGGCGCCCACCCCATTTTAAATTGCTCCCGCCGATAAGGGCCGGAAAACCAGACTCTTGAAATTTTATTAATATCATCACGATCGACATAGTCCAAGTCGGCATAGACGATATTTGAATTATCCAGTAACATAAGCGAAACGACATCAGAAACTACCGTATCTCCCACATACAAATCATCAGAATTTAGGACTGCAACCAAATCACCTTTTGCGGCAATAAGCCCCTTATTCATAGCATCATAAATCCCGGCATCTTTCTCAGAAATGACTTTGGCCACATGCGGAAAACGGCTCACAATATCAAGCGTCTCATCTGTTGATTTTCCATCAATTATAATGTGCTCAATATCAGGATAATCTTGAGAAGCCACACTTTCAAGGGTGTCCCCAATCGTCTTGGCGCTATTAAATGTCGGTGTAATTATCGTTACCTTCATTAGACAAAGATACTTCTTTTTCTACAAATATTCCTCCCCAAATTCATTTTCAATCCCTTTTCGCACCTGCTTAATCTCCTGCTCTTCTGATTTCGGATAAATCAATAGGACATCACCTTCATCTATAATGATATAATCCTCTAATCCTTTGATGACGGCTAGTTTACCTTTCGGCAAACGAATCATATTATTTTTCGCTTCCGCCAAAACGACTTTTTCCGCAAGGACCACATTATTATCATCATCTTTTGGGGACTCAGCATGGAGCGAACCCCATGTCCCTAAATCTGACCAACCAATATCCGAAGGTAAGGTATAAACATTATCTGCCTTTTCCATTATGGCATAATCAATTGATATACTGGGTGTTGTGGGATAAACTCGATCCATATACGCCTGCTCTCCGATACTATTAAAAGCCGACTGGTCTGCATTTAAAATTTGATAAATCTCATTTGCATTTTGCTGAAAAGCCTTTAAAATACTTTTGACATTCCAAATAAAAATACCGGCATTCCAGAGATACTCCCCGCTCTGCACATAGGATTGCGCTTTCGCTAAATCAGGTTTTTCCTTAAAAGCTTTTACAGGATGGACGCCATCGGCTGCTTCTTTTGCAAAATGAATGTATCCGTATCCGGTATCCGGACGAGATGGTTCAATGCCCAAGGTCAATAAAGCATCATTTTGCGATGCGAAGTCGAGTGCTTTTTGGATTTGAGTCAAAAAGGCATCTTCCTTCAAAATTAAATGGTCAGACGGGGCGACTACCATATTGGCATTGGGATCCAAACCGGCCAACTTTAGTGCCGTAAAAGCCACACATGGGGCCGTATTATTTCGGGATGGCTCACCGATGATTTGGTTATCCGTCAATTCCGGTAGCTGCTCTTTTACTAGGTCTTTATATTTTTTATTGGTAACAATAAAAATATTTTCAACGGGAACTATTTTCTTGAATCGATTGACAGTCATTTGAAGAAGGGATTCCCCACTTCCGGTGATGTCTAAAAATTGTTTTGGTCTGGCTTCTCTGCTGGCCGGCCAAAATCTAGAGCCGACTCCGCCGGCCATGATGGCTATGTAATTCATTTGTCTATTTTTGTGCGGCAAACTATGCGACATTCATTCATCCTTAACACCTAAAAAAGATTCAAAATTATCAGGAGTGACTAATTCTACACGACTATCAGGATATGCTTTTTTAAATGATAAAGGAATCTTGAGCTTAGCTTTTTTTATTCCACTTACATTCAAAGGCATACAACTTTCCATCACGCTCTTCAACAAAATCTATTTCTTGTTGATTGGTGGTTCTCCAAAAGAAATGATTAGCAAATATATCTTGATAACTCGTGTATTTTAATCGCTCTGAGATAAAAAAATTTTCCCAAAGTGTGCCGACATCATTTCGAGCATTCAAAGGACTAAAGTTGAGTCTACTGTAAAAAGTTGATGGTTCGCTTGTTCGCCAAATTTTGTTTTGTTTGCTGTTTTTTTCTATTTTGTTCAATCGTGCAATTGTTCAACCTGCACGTAGCAGGCGGGCTGAATGAATTGATTATCAATTATTTATAAAATCAGCTGAACGATTGCACAGTTGAACAATTTAACAAAGCTCCCAAAAAACAAATAATATTCTACTAAACAAGAGCCAATCTTCCAAGATGGACTTTTTACAGCAGACTCAAAGTTGGATGAAAATAGCAAATTTTCGATTGTACCCGAAAAAATCATGTTTTTTGGAGATTTATCGTCCAAAATCATCTTGGAGACGGACAATGTCGTCTTCCACGGAAGGATTATCGGGGTCGGTATGTTGCCATATTTCCGCTACCACACCAAAAGCATCTAAGCCAATTAGCCGATGCCTTTCTTCATTCTTTAATATTATTTTATCTTTTCGACCGTGTATGGTTACTCCTTTTTGCTGGTCATCGTCACTTTTCATTACGCCCACTTTGCCTTCTACAACTCTCCACACTTCTGAGCGGCGATGATGATACTGCCAAGACAATCTTTTCTTTGGAGCTACGACCAAAATTTTAGGACTTACCTTCCCGCCTTTTGTCAACTCCACCACATTATCTGCAGGAAAATATATGTTAATAAATTTTTCTGCTTGCGACTCGTCTATAACAAAAAAACCACCCCAAGGGCGGTTAAAGTCGGTACGCTCAAAAAGAAAGCCTTGGTTCTTCAGCTTGCGCTCAATTTCTTTGAATACTTCCTGCTTGTTTTTTCCTTTTATTTTGAACATTATTTTTAATTTTTAGGTCATATCAACTCCCAAAACAAAATCAAGAAATGAGTGCCTATTGACAACTTGGTACGATGCGGAAGGATATTTTTTCGTCCACGTTATGGGTGCTTTGTTTTTCTTCGTTGACCATTTAAACTCATAACCGTGCACTTGTCCATCGAAAGTTTCTACATAATCCAATTCGACACCATTATAAGTTCGCCAAAAGAAAGATTGCCTAACTAAATCATTGTATTCTATTTGCTTTAGCCTTTCGACAACTAGAAAATTCTCCCAAAGTTGTCCAATGTCATTTCTGTCATTAATTCTTGCAAAATTTCCAATAATGGCATTTCTAATTCCTAAATCATAAAAATAGATTTTATCCATTTTTTTGATTTCCTTTCTCAGGTTATTAGAATAGCTAGAAAGCCTAAACACGACAAAAGACTTTTCGAGCAAATCAATATATCGACTAATCGTCTCGCTACTTGTCTTTAATGATTTTGCCAACTCATGTATGGAGACAGGGCTTCCAATTTGAAATGCCAACATCGTCAACAAATCAACAAGCAACCTTGGATTTTTCAAATTTGCGAAAGCCAACACATCCTTAAACAAATAGGAAGAAGACATTTCAGTTAATGCCTTTATTTTTTGCTTACGCTCATCTACCTGAAATAAGCCGGGGTAACCACCAAACACCAAATAGGTTGCAACATACTCTTGCAATTCAAAAGAATTAAAAATAGATTTCAACTCACGAAAAGCCAAGGGATAAAGCAAAATGGTTCTTGTCCGACCGGTCAAAGGCTCCTTTACGCGATTAGCCAACTCAAAGGACGAAGACCCACTCAATAAAATTTTCAAGTCAGGTTGAGCATCATGCAATATCTTAATGCTAACGCCTATATTCTCAATCGTTTGCGCTTCATCAATAAAAATTCCATCATAACCTTCAACAACCTGAGCCATTTCATCTAAGCTCCTTGCGGAAAAAATTCTTTGGTACTTGAATTCTTCTCCGTTGATTCTTAGAATTTTCAGGGTTGTTTCATCCAGCACTTTATTTAACAATGTGGACTTTCCAACCTGCCGAGCGCCATAAAGAACAAAAATTTCTGAGCGATTCTGAAGGTGCCTATGAATACTCGATTCTATTTGTCGTTTAATATACATGGCACAAATATAGTAAATTTTAAGGTTAAATCTTAAAAAAATCTAATAAATTTTAAAACACAACCTTAAAATTTACTAAAAATGCCCTGAATATCCTTCAACACTTTACTCAAATTCATTTTTAATGTCAAATCCATGCTTGCGCAAAACTTGATCTTTTTCGAATAAGGCCAAATCACTTTGCACCATTTCACTAACCAACATTTCCAACGTGTAAGTTGGCTTCCAACCAAGTACTTCCTTTGCTTTGGTCGCATCTCCAATTAATAATTCTACTTCGGTTGGGCGAAAATATTGGGGATCAACAGCTAAGACTTCTTTTCCTACCGGCAAATCATATTTATTACTTGATTTTATTTTAGCGACTTCATCTAGGCCGTTGCCGGAAAATTCTAATTCGACACCTATTTCGGCGAAAGCCATCTTTACAAAATCACGAATGGAAGTGGTTCGTCCCGTAGCAATGACAAAATCTTCTGGCTTGTCGTGCTGTAATATTCTCCACATCAATTCCACATAATCTTTGGCATGCCCCCAATCCCGTTTGGCATTCATGTTCCCCAAATAAAATTTATCTTGAAGACCTAAGGCTATTTTTGCGACAGCTCTAGTAATCTTACGTGTCACAAAAGTCTCACCACGTAAGGGAGATTCGTGATTAAACAGAATCCCATTACACGCAAACATGTTATAGGCTTCCCGATAATTGACCGTAATCCAATAAGCATACATTTTTGCGACAGCATAAGGCGACCTTGGATAAAAAGGTGTTTTTTCTGTCTGGGGTATCTCTTGAACCTTCCCGAACAACTCCGAAGTGGAAGCCTGATAGATTCTTGTTTTTTCCGTAAGGCCTAAAATCCTTATCGCTTCCAACAATCTCAAAGTGCCCATCGCATCCACGTCCGCAGCATATTCAGGCATTTCAAAACTCACTGCCACATGAGACATTGCAGCTAGATTGTAAATCTCATCCGGTTGTACTTCTTGGATAATCCGAATCAAGTTGGTGCTATCCGTCAAGTCTCCATGATGCAAGATAAATCTTCGATTATCAACATGTGGGTCTTCGTAAAGATGATCTATTCTAGCCGTATTAAACAAAGAGCTTCTACGCTTAATACCATGCACTTCATAGCCTTTACTAAGTAGTAATTCAGAAAGATAAGCTCCGTCTTGGCCTGTAATTCCTGTTATTAGGGCTTTTTTCATATTTTGCTTTTCTTTCTAACTGAAGATATTAATTTTTATTCAGCTTCAAAGTTTCTGAGTTTGTTTAACTTCTAATGCAACAATTTTTAGAGATGCACGGAATCCCGCTTCAAACTCCTAAGTAGCTACTACGACAAAAACATAGCTGCCGGCAAAGCATAGATACTTTCTGCAATCTTCATGAAGTTTTCATCTTGACTCAATACAAAACCAGCCAATACCGGCTTATCCAAAAATTCACCAATGCGTAGCAAGTGTTTTGCATCTTTAGGACTAACTCGACTCGTCATTTTTACCTCAATCGGGAAATAGCCATTTTCTACTTCAATCAATAAATCGACTTCAAATCCTTCATGCGTTCTAATATGGTAGAAATCCCCATTAAAATTCGCATTTTTTAGTTGTTTAATTATTTCTGCAACAATAGCGCTTTCATATTCGTGACCGCTTAGACTTCCAGTCTTACCTACAATTGTCCGTTGTATACCTGGATCAAGGTAATGTAACTTTGGTGTTTTTACCAATCTCTTTAGCTTGTTGCGATGCCATGGTTTTAGCAAAACAACCTGATAACTTAGCTCTAAGTAGTGTAAATAGCGCTTAGCTGTTGCGGAACTAATTCCGGCTTCCTTACCCAGAAGGGAATAATTCATTAATTGGCCTGTTAGTAAAGCCGTTATTTTTTGCTGTTTCACGAAAGGGTCTAAAGACTTAAAGTCTGCTAAGTCTCTAATATCTCGCTCCAAATAGGTACGAATATAATTTCGAAGCCACTCCAATCGGCCGGCTTCATTCATATTTTCTGAAACTAGTGCCGGATAGCCCCCATACTGTAGATAAAAGTCATGGGCACTTTTTCGATCCCCATAATCTTTCCAGAGCTTAAAGGGGCGCAGGCCATTCAAATCCTTTTGATGCAAAATAACATCTTGTAGAAGAGAGTTCTCTATTTTTTCATCCCAAGAAGTTGTCCTAATTTCAGGTATTGTCAAAGGAAACACTTCAAGGATTGTGCACCTACCGGCTAGAGACTCTTTTACTTTTTTTAAAAGTATCAACTGACTTGACCCTAAAAGTAAATACCTAGGTGCCGTGTATTGGTCATAAACTGATTTGATACTCTCAATCAAGGAAGGCTCTTTCTGCACTTCATCCAATATAGCGAATGGAAAAGTTAAGCTCCACTGGGATGCTGTCAACTTCTTATACTCTATTCGCATGACAGGATCTTCAATAGACAGATAGGTGTACTCCGGGAAGCTGAGCCTAGCCAATGTTGTTTTACCAGTCTGTCGTGCTCCTGTTAGGACAATTATTCGACCAAATGGAGTTTGTGCTTTTGCTAGTAAGGCAGATTTTATAAATCTTGACTTCATATTATGGCGTAAATTTTAAAATAGTGTTTGTAAATTTACGCCTTTTTGTTGTGTCTTGCAACTATGAAGCTCTTTTTTACACAAAATAGAATACAGAGTCCAGTGAGCTTTTGAGTCTGAATAAGTTGATTGTATTACTTTTATTATTCAGCTTCAAAGTCTCTCCCTACTAATTTTTACTCAATTTCAGCTCTTTTCTGTCGAGCTTTTGAGTCTGAATAAGCTAAGTGCTTTTACACTATTGAGTACAATTCAGCAATTTTTTTAACAATCCTTGGAGCTGTTTTTCCATCCCACATCATTGGAATTCCGCCTTTTTCCCAATTACCTGAAAAAAGTTTTTTCATTGCCGGCGCAATATTGTCCGGATTAGTCCCTACCAGTTCGTTGGTTCCAACTGTAATCGTCTCAGGTCTTTCGGTATTGTCACGCAAAGTCATACATGGGATACCCATCACCGTGGTTTCTTCCGTAATGCCCCCGGAGTCGGTAATCACCGCAAAGGAATGCTTCACCAAATAATTAAATTCAAGATACCCCATTGGTCCGACATAATGCAAGTTGGGTGCTTCAATATCTAAATTCTTTAGCATCTTTGCGGTACGTGGATGAACAGGAAAAACAATATCCATCCCTTGACTATTATTAATAATTTCATCCATCAAACTTTTCAACTGCTGCTCTTCATCTACATTAGCCGGACGATGCAATGTCATCACAAAATATTTTTTTGGCGCAAGCCCTAATTCATCCCATATAGCCGGCTTGCGCAAACGCTCTTGATTCTTGAGTAGTGTATCTATCATCGTATTACCCACAAAGAATATCTTCTCATCACCATGCCCTTCTTTCATTAAATTGGCTTTTGCCACTTCTGATGTAATAAAAAAATAATCCGTTATAGCGTCCGTCAACATCCGATTAATTTCTTCCGGCATCGTAATATCAAAAGAACGAATACCACCTTCAACATGAGCTACTTTTATTCCCAGCTTTTTGGCGGCAATAGAACAAGCCATTGTTGAAGTTACATCACCGACAACTAAGCACAAATCACTTGGACTGTCCAACAGTATTTTTTCGTAAGCGACCATAATTCCAGCCGCCTGAGTAGCCTGTGTCCCGGAACCTATCTGCAAATTAATATCCGGCATCGGGATATTTAATTCTTCAAAAAAGCTGCCACTCATATTTTTGTCGTAATGCTGCCCGGTATGAATCAATCTATAATCAATATCTTTGCCTTCAGACTTCTCCTTTTTGATGGCTTCAATGATTGGAGCTATTTTCATGAAATTGGGGCGAGCGCCGGCTATGATGTCTATTAGCATTTTGTTTAGTTTTAGAACAACTATACAACTAGACTTTTAGGCTTTGGCGGCAAGTCTTTAAACACCTTAAAAGGAAGTTTACTTTTAGGAAAAATAATCCGTTATAGCGTCCGTCAACATCCGATTAATTTCTTCCGGCATCGTAATATCAAAAGAACGAATACCACCTTCAACATGAGCTACT